>NZ_LGQU01000063.1:0-24054 GCF_003115935.1 Azospirillum sp. TSH20 | reverse complement strand
CCGTGATCACGGGGGAGAGGCTGATGACGGGGCCGTCTTCCGGCCATTCCAATCGTCGTTAGGCGGTTATCGTAATTGGCGTCGTGCACCGCTCCCCGGATCAGCCCCCGGATCAGCCCCCGGATCAGTCGGCGTCCGTGCCGGCGCGCTATTGTTTTGAGGACGATTTCCGCAAGCTGGTCCCGGTCCTGGTGGTCTGGGAAACCACGCTCGCCTGCAATCTGAAATGCCAGCATTGCGGATCGCGCGCCGGCCGGCCGCGGCCGGACGAGCTGAGCACCGAGGAGGCGCTGGACCTCGTCGACCGTCTGGCTGCGCTCGGCACCCGCGAGATTTCGCTGATCGGCGGCGAGGCCTATCTGCGCAAGGATTGGGTTGAGATCATCCGGCGCTGCCGCAGCCATGGCATCAGGACCGCCGTGCAGACCGGCGGCCGCAACCTGACCGATCGCCGGCTGGACGAGGCGGTGGAGGCCGGGCTCCAGGCGATCGGCGTCTCGATCGACGGGCTGCCCGACCTGCACGATCGGGTGCGCGGCGTTCCCGGCTCCTACGATCAGGCGTTGAGCGCCCTGCGCCGCGCCAAGGAGCGCGGGCTGGCGGTGTCGGTCAACACCCAGATCGGACCCGAAACCCCCGACCATCTGCCGGAGCTGATGAACCGGATCATCGAGGCCGGGGCCACCCACTGGCAGATCCAGTTCACCGTCGCGATGGGCAACGCCGTCGACAATCCGGACCTGCTGCTGCAGCCCCACCGCCTTCTCGACGTCATGCCGCTGCTGGCCCGCCTCTACCGCGAGGGGCTGGAGCGCGGGCTGCTGATGGTGGTCGGCAACAATGTCGGCTATTACGGCCCCTACGAGCATATCTGGCGCGGCCTGGGCGACGACCGGATGCACTGGTCCGGCTGCGCCGCCGGGCAGATCGGCATCGGCATCGAAGCGGACGGCACCCTGAAGGGCTGCCCGTCGCTGGCGACCTCCCTCTATGCCGCCGGCAACATCCGCGAGATGAGCGTGGAGGACATCTGGCGCCATGCCGACCGGATGCAGTTCGGCCGCCTGCGGTCGGTGGACGAGCTGTGGGGCTATTGCCGCACCTGCTATTACGCCGACATCTGCCGCGCCGGCTGCACCTGGACCTCCGAATCGCTGCTGGGCAAGCGCGGCAACAACCCCTACTGCCATTACCGGGTGCTCGACCTCGCCAGGCATGGCCTGCGCGAACGGGTGGTGAAGATCAAGGACGCGCCGAACGAGGCCTTCGCCATCGGCGAGTTCGCGCTCATCACCGAGCCGATCCCCGGCGCCGAATCGCCCGGCCTGCCGGAGCGCGACCCGGCGACGGTGCATCGCCACGCCTACGAACACTCCCCCGAAGGCGGCGTGGTGCCGCCCAGCCTGACGCTCTGCCGCGGCTGCAACCAGTATATCTGGCCGCACGAGACCGACTGCCCCCATTGCGGCGCCGACGTCGCGGCGGCGGCGGCGCAGCACGAGATCGACAGCGCGCGGCGCCGCGCCCTGATCTTCGAGACCCAACGCGTGCTGGACGAGGCCCGGGCGCAGAGGCAATCCGCGGCCAAGCAATCCGCGGCGGCGCTCCCCGGATAGTCGGTTGATCGGGCACGGCTTCGGGCAGATGGCCGCCGCCCGGAAACCGGCTCCCGACCTCGACCCAAACCGTTGACAACATGCCCGGCCGTGGGTGCAATAGCGCCCGCGAGCCGGGTATGCCGTTGGGATGTGGCGGCGCCCGCAACACTCACGAACAGGTCGGGGCAAATCATGAAAAAACTCGCTCTCAGCCTCATCGGCGCGGTCGCGGCGATTGCCATCGCCGGCCCGGCGATGGCCCAGGCCAAGAAGCCGGTCAACATCTACATCTGGAACGATTATCTGGGTGAAACGACCCTCGCCGACTTCACCAAGGCCACGGGCGCTGAGACGAAGGTCGACCTGTATGACAGCCTGGAACTGCTGGAGCAGAAGGTGCTCGTCGGCAAGTCCGGCTATGACGTGATCGTGCCGACCGCCGAGCCGACCCTGTCCCGCCTGATCCAGGCCAAGGTTGTGGGTCCGCTCGACAAGTCGAAGATCCCCAACTACAAGAACGTCGACCCGAAGGTCCTGAAGCTGCTGGAGAATTCGGACCCCGGCAACAAGTACGCCGTGCCCTATCTCGGCGGGACCGTCGGCATCGCCATCATCCCGGAAAAGATCAAGGCCGTCGCCCCCGACGTGGCGCTCGACAGCTGGGACCTGATCTTCAAGCCGGAAGTGGCGAAGAAGGTTTCGGCCTGCGGCATCACCGTGATGGATTCGGCCATCGACGTCATCCCGTCGGTGCTGAACTACCTCGGCCTCGATCCGAATTCCGAGAAGAAGGAGGATCTGGAGAAGGTCGAAAAGACGCTGATGGCGGTCCGCCCCTACATCAAGCGGTTCGTCACCGGTGAGAACATCAACATCCTGGCCGGCGGCGACGCCTGCGTCGTGATGGCCTACAACGGCGACGCCATCCAGGGCGCCGCCCGCGCCGCTGAGGCCAAGAGCGCCAAGGTCGAATACATCACGCCGAAGGAAGGCGTGCAGGTCTGGTGGGACACGCTGGCGATCCCGGCCGACGCGCCGAACAAGGAGGGCGCGTACGAGTTCATCAACTTCGTGCTCGACCCGGCCAACATGGCCAACATCTCCAACAAGGTCAGCTACGCCAACGCGGTGCCGGCCTCGCTGCCGATGGTGGCCGACGACATCAAGTCGAACCCCGGCATCTTCCTGCCGGCCGACAGCAAGGTGAAGCTGTTCTCGCTGAAGCAGATCAAGCAGACCACCGACCGCGCCCGCACCCGCGTGTGGACCAAGGTCAAGACCGGCAAGTAAGCCGCTCCCAACGAGGCGCCGATCTGTGGCGCTGGCCCGCCCCGGCCGATCCCCAGCGATGGGGAGCGGCCGGGGCGTCGTCATGAAAGAGGAACCCGGATGGCCGGTCAGCCGATTCGCAAACCCACCCGTCTGGAACCGTGGCAGGACGCGGGCCAGACGCCGTATGTCCGAATCGAGAAGGTGACGAAGACCTTCGGCGACTTCGTCGCGGTGGACGAGGTCAGCCTGTCGATCTATCGCAACGAGTTCTTCGCTCTGCTCGGCGGTTCCGGCTCCGGCAAGACGACTCTGCTGCGCATGCTGGCGGGGTTCGAGCAGCCGACGGAAGGCAAGATCTTCATCGACGGCGTCGACATGGCCGGCATCCCGCCCTATGAGCGGCCGGTCAACATGATGTTCCAGTCCTACGCCCTGTTCCCGCACATGACGGTGGAGCAGAACGTCGCCTTCGGCCTGAAACAGGACGGGGTGGCGAAGGCGGAGATCCGCGACCGGGTGGCGGAGATGCTGGGAATGGTCCAGCTGTCGGCCTTCGGCAAGCGCCGTCCGCACCAGCTGTCCGGCGGCCAGCGCCAGCGCGTGGCGCTCGCCCGCTCGCTGGTCAAGCGGCCGAAGCTGCTGCTGCTGGACGAGCCGCTGGGCGCGCTGGACAAGAAGCTGCGCGAACGCACGCAGTTCGAACTGGTCAACATTCAGGAAAAGCTGGGCGTCACCTTCATCGTCGTCACCCACGACCAGGAAGAGGCGATGACCATGTCCTCGCGCATCGCCGTGATGAACCACGGCGTCATCGCGCAGGTGGGCACGCCGACCGAGATCTACGAATATCCGCACAGCCGTTTCGTCGCCGAATTCATCGGCTCCATCAACATGTTCGACGGCCGCGTCGTTTCCACCGACGGCGATCAGGTCATCGTCGCGTCGGAGGAGGCCGGCTGCGAGCTGCTGATCGCCCACGCCACCCCGGCGCCGGCCGGCTCCCCCGTCTCCGTCGCCATCCGGCCGGAGAAGATCGCCCTGTCGAAAGACCCGGTCGCCGGCGGTGACGGCCGCAACCAGACCACCGGCATCGTGCGCGAGATCGCCTATCTCGGCGACGTGTCGATCTATCTGGTGCAGCTGCCGACCGGCAAGACGGTGCGCGTCACCGCCCCCAACGTCACCCGCCGCACCGAAATGCCGATCACCTGGGAGGACGAGGTGACCCTGACCTGGCGCCCCTTCGCCGGCGTGGTGCTGACCCAATGAGGGCGGTCGTCGCCATTCTCGTTTCTGGCCTCAGCCGGATCGGGCTGTGGGGCCGCGGCGTGGTCGTCGCCGTCCCCTATCTGTGGCTGATGCTGTTCTTCCTGGTGCCCTTCCTGATCGTCTTCGGCATCAGCTTCTCCGAATCGATCATCGCCCAGCCGCCCTATTCGTCGCTGGTGGAGTGGCTGACCGACGAGGATGCCGGCACCTCGAAGCTGCAGATCCTGTTGAACATCAGCAATTACTTCCGGCTGGGCGGGGACGACCTCTACATCCTCGCCTACCTGAACTCGCTGAAGATCGCGGCGGTCACCACGCTGCTGTGCCTGCTCATCGGCTATCCCATGGCCTATGCCATCGCCAAGGCCGACCCGGCGCGGCGCGGGCCGCTGATGATGCTGGTGATCCTGCCCTTCTGGACCAGCTTCCTGATCCGCATCTATGCCTGGATCGGCATCCTCAAGGGCAACGGCGTCATCAGCAACCTGCTGGAATGGGCGGGCATCACCAGCGGCCCGGTGGAGATCCTCTATTCCGACTGGGCGGTCTACATCGGCATGACCTACTGCTACTTGCCCTTCATGGTGCTGCCGCTCTATTCCACCCTGGAGAAGATGGACCCCAGCCTGCTGGAGGCGGCGGCCGACCTCGGCTCCCGTCCCTTCAAGTCCTTCCTGCAGATCACGCTGCCGCTGTCGCTGCCGGGCATCATCGCCGGGTCACTGCTGGTCTTCATCCCGGCGGTGGGTGAGTTCGTGACGCCGGAACTGCTGGGCGGTCCCGACACGCTGATGATCGGCCGCGTGCTGTGGAACGAGTTCTTCGCCAACCGCGACTGGCCGGTGGCGTCGGCCGTCGCCATTGCCCTGCTTCTGGTCCTGGTGGTGCCGATCATGATCTTCCAGCATGTGCAGGGCAAACAGGCGGAGGCCGGGCGATGAAACGGTTCGGCTTCCTGTCCTGGGCGCTGCTGTTCGGCTATGCCTTCCTCTATGTCCCCATCGCGCTGCTGATCGTCTTCAGCTTCAACGAGTCGCGGCTGGTGACGGTGTGGGCCGGCTTCTCGACCAAATGGTATGGGGAGCTGATCCACAACGACACGCTGCTGGACGCCGCCCTGCTGTCCTTCCAGGTGGCGGCGGTGTCGGCGACGCTGGCGGTGCTGCTGGGCACCTGCGCCGGGCTGGCTTTGACCCGCTTCGGGCGGTTCCGCGGTCGGACGCTGTTCGGCGGCATGATCACCGCGCCGCTGGTCATGCCGGAGGTCATCACCGGCCTGTCGCTGCTGCTGCTGTTCGTGGCGATGGAGCAATGGGTGGGCTGGCCCGACGGGCGCGGCGTCACCACCATCACCATCGCCCACACCACCTTCACCATGTCCTACGTCGCGGTGGTCATCCAGTCGCGGCTGGCCGGCATGGACGGCAGCCTGGAGGAGGCGGCGATGGACCTGGGCGCCCGTCCGGCCAAGGTGTTCTTCGTCATCACCCTGCCGCTGATCGCCCCGGCGCTGGTCGCCGGCTGGCTGCTGGCCTTCACCCTGTCGCTGGATGACGTGGTGGTGGCGAGCTTCGTCTCCGGCCCCGGATCGACGACGCTGCCGATGGTGATCTTCTCCAGCGTGAAGTTCGGCATCAGCCCGCAGATCAACGCGCTGGCCACCCTGATGGTGCTGGTGGTGGCGACCGGCATCTTCGTCGCCAGCATCGTCATGGCCCGCCAGGAACGCCAGCGCAAACGCGACGAGCAGATGGCGATTCAGAACGGCTGATGGAGTTTTATGGACCGGCCGGACGCCATAGCCCGGCCGGTCCATAGACGATCCCGGCACCCCATCCGTCCGCGCAGAGGAGAAACCTGCCGCCATGGATGGCAATTGCCTGCTTCTTTTGCTATGTTGAAGCCATCTGCAACAGCGAAAGAGGCCGTGCCATGCGCGCGCTCCTGTGGTTCCCCTTGTTGAGACTCGGATTTTTCAATCCCGTTTCCAGTGCTTATTCGACCACCCGTACGGTCACCGCCCGCCGCGCCCTGCGCCCGCCGTCCGGCGCCTGATCGGCCGCCGATGGCCCTCATGCCGGCCCCCTCCCGGCATGCCGACGCGACCCGATGTCGCGTTCTTTCAAAAGTTCCTCTGCCATAAGGCCAAGTGCCGGCTGCCGTGGACGCGATTGCCAAACGCGCGCTCCCGTGGTTAGGGTGGACCGGGACGGAAAATGTCCCAGTCTTGCGGTTTGAGGCTCGCGGTTTCGAGTCACGCGGCCGCCGCGACGGGCAGGGACTTTTAAAAAAGGGTAGGGGGATCGACGCATGACGACACCGAACGCCCCGATGCCGACGGGCCAAGGCTTCCACATGCCCGGCGAATGGGCGCGCCACAGCGGCTGCTGGATGGCGTGGCCGTGCCGGCCGGAAACCTGGCCGGAGGGTGCCTTCGACGCCGCGTGCGACGCCTACGCCGAGGTCGCGCAGGCCATCTCCCGCTTCGAGCCGGTGACGATGGTGTGCGACCCGGCGGATGTGGCGGAGGCCTCGCTCGCCTGCGGTGCCGGCATCCAGATCCTGCCGCTGCCGATCAGCGATTCCTGGATCCGCGACACCGGCCCCAGCTTCGTTATCGACGGCAAGGGCGGGCTGGCCGGCGTCCATTGGGGCTTCAACGCCTGGGGCGGCAATTACGAGGGCTGCGAGAAGGACCAGCAGGTCGGCCGCCTGATCCTCGACCACCTCAAGCTCCCCTGCTTCTCCGCTCCGCTGGTGATGGAGGGCGGCTCCTTCCATGTGGACGGGGAGGGGACGCTGATCACCACCGAGCAATGCCTGCTCAACCCCAACCGCAATCCCGGCCTGTCGCGCGAGGAGATCGAGCGGCAGTTGAAGGACCATCTCGGCGTCGAGACGGTGATCTGGCTGGGGCAGGGCTATCAGGACGACGAGACCGACGGCCACATCGACGAGATTGCACTGTTCGTGCGTCCCGGCGTGGTGATGGCGATCACCACCGACGATCCCGGCGATCCCAACTTCAAGATCTTCCAGGACAATCTCGACCGGCTGAAGCGTGCCCGCGACGCGAAGGGCCGCGCGCTGGAGGTCATCCCGATCCAGCAGCCGGCCCGCCGCGACGTGAGCGGCGTGCGCCTGACCCTGTCCTACACCAACCTCTACATCGCCAACGGCGGCATCGTCATGCCGGCCTTCGAGGACCCGGCCGACGACGAGGCATTCCGCGTCGTCCGCAAGGCCTTCCCCGACCGCGAGGTGGTGCAGATCGCAGCATTGGACATCGTGCGCGGCGGCGGCGGCATCCACTGCATCACCCAGCAGCAGCCGCTTCCCTGAAACCGGTGCTTTGATCCGGCCCGTCAGGCCGCCATGGCGGGGGACGGCCGCAAGGCGCGGCGTGCCAGTTCGAATGGAATCAGTCCGACGGCGACCAGCGCCAGCAGCGCGCAGCCGAACTCGACGGTGACGAGGTCGCTGCCGGTCCGGTCGCGGATCAGGCCGGCCAGCATCTGGATGAGCGTCATCAGGATATAGAAGACGGTCATGAACCAGCCCAGCGACCATGCCGTCTCGCCCGGGGCGGAGTGGCGGGCGGGCAGGGCCAGGATGCCGCCGGCCGGCAGGCCGAGGAACAGGCCGGCGGCGATGCAGCTCGCCACCGGCGGCGCCCCCAGGCTGAAGGCCATCCCCGCCGCCGCGGCACCCAGCGATCCGACCGCCACCGGCATCAGCGGCCGGCCGCAACGGTCGGTCAGCAGACCGCCCAGCGGCATGGTCGCCATGGTCACCCACACGGTCAGGCTGACGGTGCGTGACGCCTCGGTCACCGACATGCCGGTGGAGGCCAGCAGGGCCGGCGCATAGGTCAGGAAAATCACCTGTCCGACATTGTAGGCGGTCCAGATGATGCCGGCCAGGGTCGGAAGAATGCTCTGCCGCCGGGCGACCAGGCGCAGGCTGGGCATGCTCCGCCGCCCTATGGCGGTGGCCGTGGCGGTGCCGGCGGGCGAGCGGTAGGTCAGCCCCACCAGAACCGCCACCGTCAGGCAGACCAGGGTCGTCAGATGGCAGGCCCAACGCCAGGACGCCGCCTCCGCGATCGCCGGGAACACCGCCAGCGCGACGGCGAGGCCGAATTGCCAGCTGATGAACACGATGGACAGCGCCGTCGACAGATCGCGGTCGCGGAACCATTCGGCCACCATCGCCGACACCAGCACGCTGAGCACCGCGTTGCCGGCCCCGCCGACCAGACGCCCGGCCAGGGCGGTGCCATAATCGTGACTGACCGAGAACAGCGCGCTGCCGCCGGCCAGCAAAAGCAGGCTGAAGACCGCCAGCCGCTTCAGCCCGAACCGGCTGCTCAGCATGCCCGCCGGCAAGGCCAGCACGATGCCCGGCAGCATGAACAGGCCCATCAACTGGCCCATCGCGGCATAGTCGCTGTCCAAATCCACCCGTGCGAACGGCATTACGGCGCCGAGGATCTGGAATTCCAGCGCCATGCAGGTGCGGGCGATGAACAGGATGGCAAGAATGAACCAGCGCATGGACTTCGCTTTCCCCTGTCCACCCTAATTGTCCGCGTGCCCGTGCCGAAGATGACACCGAAACGCGCCTTGTCCAGAGCCCTCACCGGACCGGTGTCTTCCCACGCGGAAATGCCTGCGCCTCCTCGAAAAGCGGCAACAGGGAACGTGGCGGCACGGCCGGTGTTCCTGTCGGGCATTCTCCCATTCTGAAAGCCCGACGACCATGGCCGAGGACACCGCCCGCCGGCTGCAGGCACGCCCCATCGCGGTGACGAAGGCCGCTCCGCCCGCATCCACCCAGACCATCCTGCTGATCATCACGCTGATCGTGGTGACGCTCTATGTGGCGGCGGACATCCTGATGCCGATTGCCCTGGCGGTGCTGCTCGGCTTCGTGCTGACGCCCATCGTCAGCCGTCTGGAGCGCTGGCGCCTTGGTCGGGTGCCGTCGGTGCTGGCGGTGGTGGTCCTGCTGTTCCTCGCCATCATCGGCTTCGGCGCGGTGGTGGGCAGCCAGCTTGGTGATCTGGCCGACAATCTGCCGACCTACCAGCGCAACATCCACACCAAGATCCAATCCCTGCGCAGCGCCACCGCATCGACCGGCGACCGCGGCGCCATCAAGCAGGCGACGGAGGCCTTCCGCGACCTCAAGCAGGAACTGGAGAACGCCACCGGCAGCGCGCCGCCGGCGCTGCAGGGCACCACGGCCGCGCCCACGCCGCAGGCCGGCCCCGCCGCCACCCCGCCGCGCCGCGAACCCGTGCCGGTGCGCATCGACCAGTCCGACACCGGCGTGTTCGACCTCGCCAGCCGGTTTCTCGGTCCGGCGATGACGCCCATCGCCACGGCCGGCATGGTGCTGGTCTTCACCATCTTCATGCTGCTGCAGCGGGAGGATCTGCGCGACCGCCTGATCCGTCTGGTCGGGTCCGGCGACCTCAGCCGCACGACGGAGGCGATGAACGACGCCGGCGAGCGGGTCAGCCGCTATCTGCTGATGCAGGTGGTGGTGAACGTCACCTACGGCATTCCCATTGGCGTCGGCCTCTGGCTGCTGGGCGTGCCGAACCCGCTGCTGTGGGGACTGCTGGCGACGGTTCTGCGCTTCATCCCGTTCCTGGGGCCGGTGATCGCGTCGGCCTTTCCGATCCTGCTGTCCTTCGCGGTCGACACCGGCTGGACCCTGCCGCTGCTGTGCATCGCCCTGTTCGTGGCGGTGGAGCTGTTTTCCAACAATGTGGTGGAACCCTGGCTCTACGGCACGGCGACCGGCCTGTCCTCCCTCGCCATCATCGTCGCGGCGGTGGTGTGGACGACGCTGTGGGGGCCCGTCGGGCTGCTGCTGGCGACGCCGCTGACGGTGTGCCTCGTCGTGCTGGGCCGCCATGTGCCGCAACTGCATTTCCTGGAGGTGATGCTGGGCGACCGCCCCGTCCTGCCCGACGAGGCGAAGGTGTACCAGCGCCTGCTCGCCCGCGATCCCACCGAGGCTACGGAGCTTGCCGAGGAGCGGCTCGGCGCCTGCAGCCCGGTCGAACTGGCCGACGGCCTGTTGCTTCCCGCCCTGTCGCTGGCCGAGCAGGACCGCCAGCGCGGCACCCTGAACCCGGACGGCCGGCAGGCGGTGGCCGAGGGCATGGCGAGCCTGCTGGACGAGTTGAGCGACAGCGTGTCCCCGGCCGCCGACGCGCCCCATGTGCTCTGTGTCGGCGCCCGCAACAATCTGGACGAGGCGGCGGCCGGGCTTCTGGCCTATCTGCTGACCGGCCGCGGCATCCGGACCGATGTCGTGCCGTGCGAGAAGGTATCATCGCGCACCATCGCCAGCCTGGGAACCGCCGGGGTGGATGCGGTGGTGCTGTCCTCCCTCAACCCGTCCGCCCTCGGCCACAGCCGGCGGCTGGTGCGCCGCCTGCGCCTGCATTTCGGTCCGCACGTGCCGATTCTGCTCTGCCTGTGGAGCGCCCATCCGGAGGCCGAGGTGCCGGAGCGCGCCAGCGCCGAGACCGACGCCAATCTGGTCGCCACCGGCATGGCCGGCGCCCTGGCGGAGTTGGAGGAACTGGACATCGGCGTGGTTGCGGCCCCCGCTGCCGAGCCGACGTCTCCGCAGCCTTAGGCCGCTGCCGCCCACCGGTTGCGCCCGGCGCGCTTGGCGATGTACAGCGCATCGTCGGCCGCCTGGATGCAGGCATCGGCCGTCCGCCCGTCGCGGTAGGTGGCGACGCCCAGGCTCAGGGTCACGACGATGTCGTGGTCCTGATGCGCGATCGGATGGCGGGCGATGATCTCCCGCAGCTTTTCCGCCACCGCTTCGGCCTGGATCTGATCGGTGTCGGGCAACAGGATCAGGAACTCCTCGCCGCCCCAGCGGGCGCACAGATCGTGCCCGCGCAGGTTCCGCCGCAGCAGGCCGGCGGTTTCCACCAGCACATGGTCGCCGGCGGCATGGCCGAAGGCGTCGTTCACTTCCTTGAAATGGTCGATGTCCAGCATGATGAGCGCGAAGGCGCCACCGTTACGGCCGACGCGGCACAGCTCCGCCTCCAACCGTTCGATCATCTGGCGGCGGTTGGGCAGCTCGGTCAGCGGATCGGTCTGCGAGGCGGCATGCAGCGCCCGCGCCATCTGGCGGGTGTCGGTCTGCATGCGGTCGCTGATCTTGGCGATCTTGGTCAACTGTCGCATCAGCTTCAGATGCTCGTCGGCGAGCGCGCGAAATTCCCCCATCAGCGGATGGGCGGCGTAATCCGGGTTCTCCGCAAGGCGGGCGAGCCAGTCCTGGATCTTCTGCTCCTGCAGCATCATGCCCACCGTTCCCCGCCGCAAGGCCCAGCGCCTGGGCAAACCCGTCACCGTCGCGCCCTCAAGCCCGGTGCCAAGCCCGGTGTCGGCGGATTTGGTGTCGCCGGTCATGATGCCTCCTCTGCCACCGGGGCGATAGCGGTCGCCCGAAGCGTGGCCCGCGGCACCGGCAGCCGGACGGTGAAGGCCGACCCCCGCCCCAGTTCGCTCGTCACCGAAATGCCGCCGCCGTGGGTGTCCACGATGCAGCGGGCAAGGTGGAGCCCAAGCCCGGCGCCGGTCGTGCCGGCGGCGTTGGACGCGCGGAAATACTTGTCGAACAGCCGCGCCGCGTCGGCAGCATTGACGCCGATTCCCTCGTCCGTGATCCGCACCGTGACCTGACCCTCACCGGCCGAGAGGTCGACACGGACCGTCCCCCCGTTCGGCGAGTATTTGACAGCGTTCTCCAGCAGGTTGGAAAACACAATCGCCAAAAGGTCGCGGTCGCCGGGGATCGGGAGCGGACGATCGGCGCCATGCAGCTCGACCCGGTGGCCGCAGGCCGACGCCCCCACCTCGCCCACCAGCGCGGTCAGCATCGCCGCAAGGTCGAAGGCCATCGGCCGCGCCGCCACGGTGCCCAGCCGGTCGTTGGTCAGGCAGCGTTCGATCAGGTGCAGCATCCGCTGGACCGCATTGCGGATCTTTCCCACCCGCGGCATCGCCGAAACCGGCAGCTTCGGCTCAAGCTCCAGCATCTGCGAGGCGCTGTCGATGATCGCCAGCGGTGTGCGGAATTCGTGGCTGACCATCAGCACGAACTGGCGCTGCTGGAGCGCCATCTCCTTGGTCTCGGTCTGCAGGCGGTCGCTGATCTTGGCGATCTTGCGGAACTGGCGCAAAAGCTTGCCGTGCCGTTCCGCCAGCGTCTGGAATTCCGCCAGCAGCGGGTTGTCGGCATTGGCCGGATCCTCGGCCAGCCGCTGAACCCACTGACGAAGCTCCTGTTCCTGCGACCGCATCGTCATCCCGGGTGCTCAGTGCGCGATCAGTGCGCCAGAATTTCGAAAGGCAGCGACACGTCCTCGGCAAATTCCTCGGCCATGTCGAGCGCGCGGTCGTTGTCGCTGTCGTAATGCCAGCGCACCGACACCGTCTGACCCGTCTGGTGGGCGCCGTCCAGCATCTCCAGCACGTCGATCATGCATTTGATGCTGCTGGTGTTGAGATAGCTCAGCCCGATGTCCAGCACCACCGCCGGGGCGGGGGCCTTCAGATACTCCTCCAGCCAGCTGAACACCGGCGCGTAGAAGTCGAAGGAGTTCTCCGGATAGGATTCCCCTTCGATGCGCAGCAGCCCGGCCGCCGGATCGAAATCGATCAGGGGCGAGCAGGAGGTTGCCTCGATCCGCAAACTGTCCATTATGCGTGTTCCGTGATTTCTTATAGCTGGACTTCAAGGCTGAAGAAGAAATAGGCGTCGTCCACCGCGCGCAGCGAGTATTCCAGCGGCCGGGTGGCCTTGCGCGCCATGTCGATCAGCCCCAGCCCGGCGCCGCTGGCGCCCGGCTCGCGCGGCTTGCGCGACTGCTCCTTGTAGACCGCCTTGAGGCCGGCCTTGTCCAGCCCGCGCAGCTTTTCCAGCATCGCCGACAGACCGGGCACGTCGTCCGCCTCCACCAGATTGCCGGAGCTGACGGCGTAATGGTCGCCTTCCTTGCCGATCACCACGATGCCGCTGTTGGCCGGGATCGGCCGGCCCAGCGCTTCGCGTGATGCCGTGTAATTGCGGACATTCTGCGCCTGCTCCACATAGACGGAGAAAACGTCCATGATCGCCGACTTTTCGATCCGCTCATTTTCCAGATGGTTGCGGACCGCCTTGCCCAGCTCCTCGATGACGCTGTGGCTGAAGGGGCCGCTGAAGCAGATCAGCAGCTTCTGCCGCGACAGCAGCTCCTGCAGGTTGAAGAGTTCGTTGCCTTTCATCGTACTTTGACGACCTGCCTTACGGGTGGACGGGGTGGGAGGAGGATGCGTCGGCCGCGGACACCGCCGCAAGTGCCGGCGAAACGGTGAAGCCGACCAGGGTGATGTCGTCGCGCTGGGCCCGCTCGCCCTGATGCTCGGCCAGGGCCTGTGCGAAGGCGGTCCTGCGCTCGGCCATCGGGATCGCGTCGTGCGCCAGCAGCATGGTGCTGAAGCGGCGGTTGCCGAAGCCGAAGCCGCGGGCGCCGCCGGCCTGATCGAGGAAACCGTCGGTGGTCAGGTAGAAACTGCGGCCCGGCGCCAGTTCCACCCGGTGGGTGGTGAAGCGATGGCCGATGTCGGAGCGGCGATAGCCCAGGCTCTGCGGGTCGCCCTTCACCTCGTCGACCTTGTCGGTGCCGGGATCGACGATGTGCAGGCCGATTCGCCCGCCGGCGAACAGCAGGTCGCCGCGATCCGGCCGCACCAGGCACAGCCCGATGTCCAGCCCGTTGTCGAAACGCGGGTTGTCGCGTCCGCGGGCCAGCGCCGCGCGCACCATGCGGTTCAGCCCGCCCAGGATCGCCGCCGGATCGCTGTCCGGCGTTTCCGACAGCACATGGTCGAGGATGGCCGACACCGTCATCGTCATGAAGGCGCCCGGCACGCCATGGCCGGAACAGTCGGCGACGCCGATCAGGAAGCGGCCGTCCTCCAACTCGCGGAAGATGTGGAAATCGCCGCCCACCACGTCGCGCGGACGCCACAGCACGCAGACGCCGTCCAGATGCCGCGCCATCTCGCGCTCGTCCGGCAGGATGGCCGACTGCAGGAGGCTTGCATACTGGATGCTGTCCATCACCTGCCGGTTGACGACCGCCAGCTGCTCATTGGACTGGCGCAGTTCCTCCGTCCGTTCGGCGACGCGCTGTTCCAGCCGTTCGGTATAGTCGTGGACGGTTTCCGCCATATGGTTGAAGGCGACGGTCAGTTGGCCGATCTCGTCGGCGCGGGTGTTGCGCAGGCGCACGCGATAGTCGCCGGCGGCGATGGCCCCCGCCGACCGCGTCAGCCGGGCGAGCGGCGCCAGCACCAGCCGGTTCAGCAGCACGCTGATCATGCCGATGACCGCCAGAAGCGAGAAGATGACGAGACCCGCCATCGGCGCCAGCGCCGTCAGGGTGGCGCTTTCCGCCTCCTCCAGCGAATAGGTCATGCGCAGCAGGCCGACCATCGTGCGCTCGCCGTTGCTGCCGGACATGACGATCTGCCGTTCGACGGTCGCCAGCTCCGCCCGCCCGGCCGGACGGTCCAGCTCCACCAGCGGTTCGCCATGGCCGCCGCGTCCGCCGGTCGCCGCCCACACCTTGACGCTGCGCACCGCCGGATCCTCGGCCATCAGGCCGCGGATCATCGCCTCCACCGCGCGGGTGTCGAACTCCCACACCGCCTGCCCCATGGCCGAGGCCTGCAGCGTGCCGACCAGTGTCGCGCGGTGGGTCAGCGCGTCGCGCTGCTGCCGGCCGACCAGCACGGACGACACGCCCATGGCGATCAGCCCGACCAGCAGCGTACAGCCGACGATCATCAGAATAACGCGGGTCAGCAGAGACGATCCGCCGGCGCGGGTGACCTCGTCACCCGATCCACGGGGGCCGGCGCCGCGAAGCGTATAGGATTCGGTGTCGTCCCATCCCGTGACGCTCATCCACATCCTCCTGACCCGGCCGATCGGGGCCTCTGCATTCATGGCGGGTTTCATGCCAACCCCGTCCCGGAGGTTCGGGGGTGCGGTAGTCCCATTTCCATCAGTAAATCCACCCTCGCGTGCAACATGCCGACAGTCATCGAGCCAGCCGGCGGGCATCATGCGAGTGGCCGATGAGCCTATCCATAGCACGACCGGTTTACTCAGTCCTGAAATAACATTTGGCAAAGGAGTGTTCATTGTCGGAGCAGCCGACAAAATGGGAACGACCGGCAACGGCCGGCGACCAATCCCAACCAATTGCGACGAACTGTAACATACGCCCCGTTCAAGTCGTCGAAGCCTTTGCCGGACGCGGGAATTTCCGTGGACGGCGGCGCCGTCGCCCATGCTACTTTCCGGGGCCGTCGCCTCCTGGCCGGACGCGGCGGTTGCGGCGGACTTGAGCTGAGGCTGGCAAGGACGGAGTGCGAAGGATGGCGTTCGGTGTTCGTGCATTTGCTGCCCCGGGAGGAGTCGCGGCCCGCCTGGCCCTCGTCATCGGCCTCGCTTCCGCGGCGCTGCCCGCGGCGGCCCGCTCGGTGACCATTCTGGCGCCGGAACTGCCGCCGATGATGACCGCCGACGGCTCCGGGCGCGAGGCCTCCATCATCAAGGAAACCCTGGCCACCTGCGGGCATGAGGCGCATTTCAAGGTTGTCCCCTTCGGCCGCCACTGGAACGATTATCGCGACGGTGTCCAGGCGGGCGGGCCGGTGGATGCCGTCACCACCGTTCCGGCGGGAATGGAGATGCCGGGGTCCCGCTCCGTCCCCTATATCCATTACCAGAACGGCGCCTCGGTGCTGAAAAGCAGCGGCCTGACGGTGCGGTCGCTGGCCGATCTGGCGGGCAAGCGGGTCATCACCTTTTCCGGCGCGCCGGATGTGCTGCCGGGCCTGCGCGCCGCGATCCCCAGCTTCGGCGATTTCCGCGAGCGCGCCGACCAGATGGTGCATTCCAACCTGCTGTTCGCCGGCCGGGTGGACGCGGTGCTGGCCGACGGCCTGATTTTCGCCGAATACAACCGCCAGCTTCAGGAAAAGGCGAAATCGGCCGGCGGGCTGCCGTTCGATCCTGCCCAGCCGGTGCAGTTCACCGCCATCTTCCCGCCGACGCCCTACAGCATGGTTTTCCGTGACGAGTCGCTGCGCGCCGACTTCGACCGCTGCTTTGCCGAGCTGAAGGCGAAGGGGCGTATCGACGCCATCGACCGCGAGTGGGTGGCCCGCTATGCCGCGACGGTCGGCGACCGCTACCTATCCAATCGGTAAGGGATCGGAACTGATATTGCGCGGTCTCGTTTATTCCGTTCGTCTGATAGGGTTTGCGTAACCCGTCCGGGCGTTTAAGATAACCTCATACGAATGTGAATGGGGGCGTGAGGCGTCGTGGCCCGGATCATTGTGGTCGAAGACGAAGCCGACCTTCGTGACGATCTTGTCGAATATCTCGATCGCTGCGGCTTCGAGGTGCGGGGGGCGTCGCGCGGTGCGGAGCTGGACCGGCTGCTGGACGCAGGACCGGCCGACGTCATCGTGCTCGACATCAACCTGCCGGACGAGGATGGCTTTTCGGTCGCCCGCCGCGTCCGTGCCAGCTCGTCGGCCGCCATCATCATGCTGACGGCGCGGTCCAGCCTGATCGACCGCGTCATCGGGCTGGAACTGGGCGCCGACGTCTATCTGGTCAAGCCGGTCGATTTCCGCGAGGTGGAGGCGCAGATCAAGGCGCTGATGAGGCGGATGCAGAAGGGCGCCGATTCGCCGCCTGCCGCGGACCATGTCCAGGCGCCGCCCGCCGCGCCCGCCGGCGCTTCGCCTGCGGATTCGCGCAAGGCCTGGCTGTTCGACGACATCGAATGGCGCATCCAGCCGCCGACCGGCGCCGCCGTTCCGCTGACCGCGACGGAGTACAAGTTCCTCTCGCTGCTGGTCACCGCGCCCGGCGAGGCGGTGAGCCGTCAGGACATCTCCCTGGCGCTGACGGGCCGCGACTGGGACCCCTACAGCCGCTCCATCGACTCGCTGGTCCGCCGCCTGCGCATCAAGGTGGAGGAGCGCAGCGGTTGCGCTCTGCCGGTCCAGGCGGTGCACGGCGTCGGCTATGCCTTCGTCGGCCCGGTGGTGACCAGCGCGGTGGAGGACAGCGCCGGCTGAGGGCGCTCTACCCCGGTCTCGACACTCGACTCCCGGCCCTCCTTCGGCGATGGTAGCGCCCGCAAGGAAGGGACGAGAGACCACCATGACCGCCGAAACCGCTGGCGCCACCGCCTCCGAGAACACCGCGACCGAAGCCAAGGCCACTCCGGGCGGCGACGGCAGCGGCCTGTATCTGGTCGATGGGTCGGGCTTCATCTTCCGCGCCTTCCACGCGCTGCCGATGCTGACGCGGCCGGACGGCACGCCGGTCAATGCGGTGCTGGGCTTCTCCAACATGCTGCTGAAGCTGCTGGCCGACGCCAAGGCGGAAGCCGTGGCGGTGGTCTTCGACAGCAAGCGGCTGAATTTCCGCAACGAGTTCTACCCCGACTACAAGGCCCACCGCCCGGAACCGCCGGAGGAGTTGAAGCCGCAGTTCGCCCTGATCCGCGAGGCGACGGAGGCCTTCTGCCTGCCCTGTCTGGAGCTGGAGGGCTACGAGGCCGACGACCTGATCGCCACCTACGCCCGTCTGGCGCAGGAGGCCGGCCGCCCGGTCACCATCGTGTCGTCGGACAAGGACCTGATGCAGCTGGTCCGCCCCGGCGTCGGCATGTTCGACCCGATGAAGAACAAGTCCATCGGCCCCGACGAGGTGTTCGAGAAGTTCGGCGTCCCGCCGGACAAGGTGGTGGACGTCCAGGCTCTGGCCGGCGACAGCGTCGACAATGTCCCCGGCGTGCCCGGCATCGGCGTGAAGACCGCCGCCCAGCTCATCACCGAATATGGCGACCTGGAAGCCCTGCTGGCCAATGCCGAGAAGATCAAGCAGCCGGCCCGCCGCCAGAAGCTGATCGAGTTCGCCGATCTCGCCCGCGTCTCCCGCCGACTGGTCCTGCTGGACGATCAGGTGCCGCCGCCCAAGCCGCTGGACGAGCTGCGCGTGCGCGAGCCCGACCACCAGAAGCTGATCGATTTCCTGCGTGCCCAGGGCTTCCGCAGCATCGTCTCCCGCGTCGAGATGGAGATGCAGAAGGACGGCCGCATCGCCGACGGGGCCGCCGGCGGTGCCGCTCCCACCGCCGCCGCCGCTCCCGTGTCGAAGTACCCGGCGCCTGCCGAAAGCACGGCTGCGGAAGACCGCCCGGCCCGCAAGACGGTGCTGCATGTGCCGGAGGTGCGCTATGAACTGGTGCAGGACGCCGACGCGCTGCGCCGCTGGGTCGAGCGGGCGCGCGAGACCGGCGTGCTGGCGGTCGACACCGAGACCGACAGCCTGACCCCGGCCACCGCCACGTTGGTCGGCGTCTCGCTGTCCACCGAGCCCGGCATCGCCTGCTACATCCCGCTCGCCCATGGCGCCTCGACCGCCGCCGCCGGGCAGCTGGACTTCGACGCCCCGCCGCCGCCCAAGCAGATCCCCACGGCCGAGGCGATGGCGATCCTGAAGGACGTGCTGGAGGATCCGTCGGTCCTCAAAGTCGGCCACAACTTCAAGTTCGACCACCAGCTGTTCGCCCGCAACGGCATCAAGGTCTCGCCGGTGGACGACAGCATGCTGATCTCCTACGTGCTGGAGGGCGGTTCGCACGGCCACGGCATGGACGAGCTGGCGGAGCTGCATCTCGCCTACACGCCGATCCCTTTCAAGGAGGTCTGCGGCACCGGCAAGAACCAGATCACCTTCGACCGCGTGCCGCTGGACAAGGCGCTGGCCTATGCCGCCGAGGACGCCGACATCACGCTGCGCCTGTGGACGCTGCTGAAGCCGCGTCTGGTCGACGACCGCATGGTCACCGTCTACGAGACGCTGGACCGCCCGCTGGTCCCGGTGGTGGCGGACATGGAGCGGGCGGGCGTGCGCATCGACAAGAAGGCGCTGTCCGACCTGTCGCAGAGCCTGTCCGTCCGCCTTGCCGAGATCGAGAAGGACGTCCACACGCTGGCCGGCCAGACCTTCAACATCGGCTCTCCCAAGCAGCTTGGCGAGATCCTGTTCGACACGCTGAAGCTCGGCACCGGCAAGAAGGGCAAGACCGGCGCCTATTCCACCGACAGCAGCGTGCTGGAGGAACTGGCGGAGCAGGGCCACACCATCGCCCAGCGCGTGCTCGACTGGCGCCAGCTCGCCAAGCTGAAAAGCACCTACACCGACGCGTTGCAGGAGAAGATTTCCCCGGTCACCGGCCGCGTCCACACCGCCTTCGCGCTGGCGGCGACCAACACCGGCCGCCTGTCCTCCACCGACCCCAACCTGCAGAACATCCCGGTGCGGACGGAGGAGGGCAAGAAGATCCGCCGCGCCTTCGTGGCCGCGCCCGGCCACAAGCTGCTGAGCGTCGACTATTCGCAGATCGAGCTGCGTCTGGTGGCGGAGATGGCGAACATCCAGGCGTTGAAGGACGCCTTCCGCGACGGGCTGGACATTCACGCCGCCACCGCCGCCCAGGTCTTCGGCATCCCGCTGGAGCAGATGACGCCGGACATCCGCCGCAAGGCCAAGGCGATCAACTTCGGCATCATCTACGGCATCTCCGGCTTCGGCCTCGGCCGCCAGCTCGGCATCGCGCCCGGCGAGGCCAACGCCTTCATCAAGACCTATCTGGAGCGCTTCCACGAGTTGAAGGTGTGGATGGAGTCGATCAAAGCCTTCGCCCGCCAGCACGGCTATGTTGTGACGCTGTTCGGCCGCCGCTGCTACATGCCCGGCATCCAGGAAAAGAACGCCGCCCGCCGCGCCTTCGCCGAGCGTCAGGCGATCAACGCCCCGATCCAGGGCACCGCCGCCGACATCATGAAGCGCGCGATGAACCGCATGCCGGGCGCGCTGGCGGCCGCAGGCTCCAACGCCCGCATGCTGCTGCAAGTGCACGACGAACTGCTGTTCGAAGTGCCGGAAGCGGAGGTGGAGGATGCCGCGCGGATCGTGCGCGAGGTGATGGAGGGGGCGGCGCACCTCGGTGTTCCGCTGGTGGCGGAAGCGGGGATTGGGGACAATTGGGAAGAGGCGCACTGAGGGGCCTTGACGTGGCCGGGGGGGCGGCGGCCGTCATCCGTCGCCCCTGAGGTGTGCAACATATTGAGTCTGCATAGTTATGTGTGTTAGCCCGGACGGACTGAAAATATCCCTTTGATAGGGAGGGTTTATCGTGACGTCCGTTGCCCAGAAGATCGCCTTCGCTCCGGCGGATACCCGGCGCGCCCTTGTCTATGCCGCCTTGTCGCGGAGCCAGGGGGCGATCGCCAAGAACATGGATGTGGATTCGGTCGAGACATCGATCGACCGTCTCAAACGGGTGCTGTTTCCCTGGATGGTGCTGGATTTCCGCGCCGAGCCGACCAAGACCAAGGCACTGTGCATCTTCAAGATGTTTCTCGGCGACCGTGACGATGACAGCGCCGCCTACCCAAAGCTCGCCAGCGAGATGAAGACGGTCGAGCAGAACTCCAAGCTCGCGAAGAGCATGAGCTGGTTCAAGCGCGTCAAGACTTCGAAGTCCCGCACCGTCGACAGCAACATCTTCGACGACATGTTCCTTCTTCATCTGGAAAGCGACCCCAGGAACACGCTGAGATACCAGATGAATCAGGAACTGTTCGCACAGATTCTCCGCACCTCGCCGACGCTCAGCCAGAGCAAGGAACTGCTGGCCGCCGTCCGCAAGCTCCGCCAGACCTGCAAGGATGCCGGCTTCAACCTGAAGAATCTCGGGCTGGGCGACAGCTTTACCTGATCCGCTTCGCAGCGGAACGCGTCGGCATCGGCGGGCCGCCGTTCAGGCCCCGTCGGCCCCCACCCCATCCGCAAGGATCCGCACCGGCACGCCCTTCGCCGCCGGCGTCTTCGACGCCTCGTCGTGATACCACAGCGGAATCAGCGGGTTCATCTCCGGATAATAGGCCCCGACGCAGCCGCGCGGCAGGTGGAAGGGCGTGACCGTCAGGCCGCCGACCCGGCGGTCGACATCGTCGCCGGCATCGCTCGCCAGCGCGACCACCTGACCCTCGCTCAAGCCCGCCGCGGCAATGTCCAGCGGGTTCATCAGCAGCACGTCGCGGGTGCCCTCGATCCCGCGCAGGCGGTCGGAATAGCCGTAGATCGTCGTGTTGAACTGGTCGTTCGACCGCAACGTCATCAGCCGCCAGCGGCCCGGCGCATCCTCGAAGCCGATGGCGCGCAGGCGGCCCGGCGGGGTGAAGTGGGCCTTGCCGGACTCCGTCTTCCAGATCCGCTCGCGCGCCGGGTTGCCGCGGTAGAAGCCGCCGGGGGTGAAGACCCGTTCGTTGAAGCGGTGGAACTGATCGGGATAGGTCTCCTCGATCAGCGCGCGGATGCGGCGGTAATCGGCCACCCACGCGTCCCACGTCACCTTCGGGTTGGGCGGCAGGGTCGCCTTCGCCATGCCGGCGACGATCGCGACCTCCGACTTCAGGTGCGGGCTGGCCGGCGTGTTGTTGCCGAGCGAGCCATGGATGCAGCTCAGGCTGTCCTCCATCGTCACCGCCTGCGCACCGCTCTCCTGCACATCCTCTTCCGACCGGCCGAGGCAAGGCAGCAGATAGGCGACCTCGCCGTTGATCAGGTGGCTGCGGTTCAGCTTGGTGGCGATCTGCACGGTCAGGCGCATGCGCGTCCAGGCCGCCTCCATCCGTTCGCGCTCGGGGATGGCGCGGACGAAGTTGCCGCCGAGGCCGATGAAGGCCTTCACCTCTCCCGACAGGATCTTCTCGCAGGCCTTGACGGTGGTCAGCCCCTCCTTGCGCGGCGGCTCGAAGCCGAACAGTTCGGCCAGCCGGTCGAGCGGCACCAGCTCCGGCTTTTCGGAAATGCCGACGGTGCGCTGCCCCTGGACGTTCGAATGCCCGCGCACGGGGGAGATGCCGGCGCCGTCGCGGCCGATGTTGCCCTTCAGCAGCCACAGATTGACCAGCGCCGCCAGTGTCTCCGACCCGTGCACCTGCTGGGTCAGGCCCATGCCGTACATGGCGATGGAGCGGTCGGCCTCGACATAGATGTCGGCGGCCTGCTTCAGGTCGGCGCGGGTCAGACCGGATTCCTCTTCGATCTCCTCCCAGCCGATGGCGTTCACCCGCGCCTTCATCTCCTCGAAGCCGACGGTGTGCTGGGCGATGAAGTCGGGGTCGAGGACATGCTTGCCCTCCTTCTGTCGCTCCTCCTCCGCCGCCAGCACATGCTTGATCAGGCCGGTGATCGCCGCGATGTCGCCGCCGGCCTTAACCTGGAAATACAAAGTGGAGATCTGCGTTTCCTTGCCGGTCAGCATCTCCAGCGGGCTTTGCGGGTTGCGGAAGCTCTCCAGCCCCTTTTCCCGCACGGGGTTGAAGGTGACGATCTTCGCCCCGCGCTTTACCGCGTCCTGCAACGGGTGGAGCAGGCGGGGGCTGTTCGACCCGGTGTTCTGGCCGAAGAAGAAGATGGCGTTGCAGCTGTCGAAATCGTCCAGCACGCAGGTGCCGACCGGCGAGCCGATGACCTTCTTCAGCCCGACCGAGGTCGTCTCGTGGCACATGTTGGAACTGTCGGGCAAATTGTTGTGCCCATAGAGCCGCGCGAACAGCGCATAGAGATACGACGTTTCCAGGCTGGCGCGGCCCGACGAATAGAACACCGCCTGTTCCGGGTTGATGGCGCGCAACTCCGCCCCGATGGCGGCGAAGGCCTCGTCCCACGCGCAGGGCACATAGCGGTCGCTGGCCCGGTCATAGCGCATGGGGTGGGTCAGCCGCCCCTGCTGTTCCAGGTCGTAATCCTTCCAACCCTTCAACTCGGTAACCGTGTGCTCCGCGAAGAAATCGGGCGTGCAGCGCCGGCTGGTCAGTTCCCAGATCGTCGCCTTGGCGCCATTCTCGCAGAACTCGAAGGTGTGGGGTTTGGCCGGCTTGGCCCAGGCGCAGGACACGCACATGAAGCCGCCGGGCTTGTTCTGCCGGCGCAGCGTGTCGAGCACGGCGGGGGTCGGCCGCTCCTCCCCCATGATGCGGGCCATCGACCCGACCGAGCCCCAGCCGCCGGCCGGGCCGTCGTAATGCGGGGTGTCCTTGTCGTCCGACAATCCGTCGATGCTCATGGGATCGGTCTTTCTCTGCGATTCGGTCATGACTTTCAGGGGGCTGGCTGCACTGGCTTCAAGTCCAACTCCTCAGACACGATCCGGTTCCGGCCCGTCGGAATTTCGGCTCCGCCCGTCTTCCGCATGGGTGCGCAGCGCCGCCCTTAGGGCTTTTCCCATCGCCTCACACCAAACTGAATAGGAGTCCGAATAACTGACTTCGGCAAAGATTTGCCGGATGCGCGGTGTTTTTGCCGCTGCGGCGCAAACGGCATCCAAATACCGGAATCGCTTCTCTGAAGTCATATGACCGAAATGATCTGGCACCTCGACAGTTAGCATTTCATGGGAAATGCTGGTGTCCTGACCCAACATCATGCACCGTGGACAGCTGGTCTTGAATTGGACTGCATCGCCATGTCTGATGTACAGGGATTCCGGGGCTCCAAAGCCAAGCCGTTGATAATCCAACCGATCTGGGACCGACTGGACCAAGCGGTCATCGTCACCGACCGGGCGCTTGCCGCGCCGGGGCCGGTCATCCGCTATGTCAACCGGGCCTTCACCCGCCTCTATGGCCCGACAATCACGGTGAGAATGGCGACAATCAGGATGAGAATGGAATGCCGCCGTCGTGTCGGAGGACGGGCGTAGCCCGAC
>NZ_LGQU01000110.1:0-122897 GCF_003115935.1 Azospirillum sp. TSH20 | reverse complement strand
GATCCCATCCCGAACTCGGCCGTGAAAAGCCTCCGCGCCAATGGTACTGCGTCTTAAGACGTGGGAGAGTAGGTCGCCGCCAGGTCACCAAGCCTCAAGAGACGCTCAATCACGAAGCATAAGCTTGCATCTTCACACCACTTCGAAACGCCCCGGTTCACACGAGCCGGGGCGTTTCGGCTTTTTCCGGCTTGATCCGGGGTTCCCGGCATTGGCCGTCGCATCACTGCATCCTCTTCGTTCCAGCGCCATCGAGAGGATCGTCCTGATTGCACGTGCCGGTGATAACACCCGGCAATTATCTGCAAACCAAAACAATGTTGTTGAAAATTGTCATATTATACGAATCTCTCATTGAAATTGCACTGGCGATCGATATTCGCTTATCATGTGGTGCATAATTCTTATGACGTTCTCCTGCGTTTATGATGGGGGCTTAGGTGAGCAAAGAAGTAGAACTGGCTGATCATATTGCCACCAATGCCCCGTTGGGGGTGACGCAAGGGAGCACGTCGGCACCGTCGGCTGCCGCTCCGGTGGAAGTCGACAACACGACCTTCCGCGGAATCGTATCCGGCGATGCCGAGCTGAACTTCACTTGGTCCGCTTTCCTGATCGATTCCCTGGTGGAGGTCGGCTGCACGCATGCGGTGATGTGTCCCGGCGCGCAGATGGCGCCGCTGGCGCTCGCCTGCCGCGCCAATCCCAAGCTGAAGGTGTCGGTCGTCATCGACGAGCGGTCGGCTGGCTTCTTCGCGCTTGGCCTGTCGAGCGTGACACAGAAGCCGACCATCCTGATCTGCACGTCGGGCTCCGCGGTGGGACAGTTCTATCCCGCCGTGATGGAGGCGAATTACGGAATGATTCCGCTGATCGTCATCACCGCCGACCGTGCCCCGGAGAACCAGGATCGGAGTTCCGCACAGGCGATCGACCAGATCCGCGCCTTCGGCCAGCATGTGCGGGCGTCCCACAACATCCAGCTTCCCGATGCCAGCATCGATTCGCTCTCTCCGCTGGTTTCCCGCATCTATGAGCAGGCGACGGGCGCCACCCCTGGCCCGGTGCATGTGAATCAGGCGTTCCGCGACCCGCTGGTGGCAAAGCTCCGCAACAAACGCCCCGTTCCCACGCCGCCGGTGGTCTCCAACCCCGTCCTGACGGTCAATGCGGACCACGCCCGGCGGTTGGCCGAGTCCCTGGCCGGACGCCGCGGCGTGATCGTCTGCGGCGCCAGCGAGATCGATGAGCCGGGTTTTCCCGCCGCCATCTACGAGCTGTCGCGCCAGCTCGGCGCTCCGATCATCGCCGATCCTTTCAGCAACCTGCGTTTCGGTGCGCCAAGCGACGTTCCGGTGATCGCGCGCGCCGATTCTTTCCTGAGGGCGACGCGATTCACCGAAACCCACAAGCCGGATTGGGTGATCAATTTCGGCGGACCGCCGATTTCGAAGCCGGTGCTGACCTATCTGCAGACCACCAACTGCACCGAGTATATCGGCGTCGATCCGACCAACAAATGGCAGGACCCGATCCTGCGCATGACCGAGATCGTGCGCGCCAGCCCCGAATCGCTGTGCAAGGCGCTGGTGGCGTCGGGCGCTCTGCGTGCCGCTCCGGCGTCCTGGGCGCAATCCTTCGCCGCCTGCGACGCCTACATCGACGGCCTGTCGCGCAGCGCCTTCGACACGATTTTCTGGGAGGCGCCCATCCTGCGGCGGATGGTTCAGGCGACGCCCGAAGGAGCCGTGTTCTTCTGCGGCAATTCCATGGCCGTGCGCGACGCCGACAGCTTCTCCGGCCGGACCGATGCCCGGCTGCGTCTGTTCGCCAACCGCGGCGTGAACGGCATCGACGGCTCCATCGGCACGCTGATCGGCGTCGCGGCGGCGCAGCGCCCGAAGAAGACCCTGTCGGTCATCGGCGACATGGCCTTTTCGCACGATGTCGGCAGCCTGCAGCTTGCCGGCGACCTGGACGTCGTGCTGGTCGTTCTGAACAACGGCGGCGGCGCCATCTTCGAATATCTGCCGACCGCAAAGACGCCGGAAGTCATGGACTTCATCTCGCCGCCAACGCTGAACATCGGGCTCGCGGCGCAGGCCTCCGGGTGGCGGACATGGCGGGCCGGCGATCTCGCGCAGTTCAACGGTGCGCTGGAGGAGGCGATGGCGGCCCGCGGCCCCTGCCTGATCGAGGCGGTCATCGACCGCAAGGAGAGCGTGCGCCAGCACAAGCTGTTCTGGGGCGCCGCCGACGGCATCAACGCCATCATCCGGCTGCGCGGACCGGAGGGCATGACCATCACCTTCGGCGTTCCGCAGATCACCGATTCCGACAAGTCCGCGGTCGAGTTCGATCCGAACATCACCGACTGACGGCGCGGCATCGACCCCATGGACGGCCATCGAACCGAGACGGCGCGCGAGGCGGAGGACGACAAGCCCAGGACGGCGTCCTCCTCCCCGCTGCCAATCCTGCCGCGGGAGCGGGCGGCGATCTTCCTTCTGGGCTTCGCGGCGTTCCTGCCGCTCTATGCCCCCCAGTCGGTCCTGCCGCAGTTGGCCCGCAGTTTCCAGGCCAGCCCGGCGGAAACCGGGGCGGTGATCGGGGCGACGACGCTGGCCGTCGCGCTGTCGGCGCCGCTGGCCGGGCCGTTGACCGACCGGCTCGGGCGCAAGCGCTCGATGCTGGCGGCCATCGCCATCCTGGTCCCGCTGACGCTTCTGCTGACGCTTTGCGGCAGCCTGAGTGAGCTGTTGGCCGTCCGTTTCAGCCAGGGTATCGTGCTGCCGGCCCTGTTCACCGGTGCCGTCGCCTATATCGGCACCCGCTGGGAAGGCACCCGCGGCGCGTCGGTGACCGGCATGTTCGTCACCGGATCGGCCATCGGCGGCTTCGCCGGGCGGTTCGTCTCCGGACTGGTCGCCGACATCGCCGGCTGGCAGAGCGGGTTCGCCGCCCTGGCCGCGGTTTCGGCACTCTGCGCGGTCTTCGTCGCGCTCTGGCTGACGCCGGACCGCGGCCGCGGGACCGGGTCGATCCTGGGCAATTTCCGCGGCATGCGGGAGCATCTTCGGGATGGCCGGATTCGCGCGGTGAGCCTGTGCGGCGGCACCGTCCTGTTTTCGATGACCGGATGCCTGTCCTATCTGGGATTCCATCTGGCGGAGCCGCCTTTCGAACTGACGGCGGCCGGAATCGGCCTCGTCTTCCTGGTCTATCCGCTCAGTGCGACCGCCCCGCTGGTCAACAGCCGGCTGTTGCGTCTGCTGGGAACCGGCAACGCCTATCGTGTCGCCTTCGGCGTCTGTGCAGTCGGGCAGTTGCTGCTCCTGCTGCCCGATCTGACGGCGGTGGTCGCCGGAACCGGAATCTTCCTGGGCGGCGTGTTCCTGTGCCAGTCGCTGGCGCTCGGCTATGTCGGCCGGGTGGCGACGACGAACAAAGGGGCCGCTGCCGGGCTCTATGTTTGCTGCTTCTATCTTGGCGGCAGCCTTGGCGCCATCGTGCCCGGCCTTTTGTGGAAAACCGCCGGGTGGCCCGGATGCGTGGCCCTGGTTCTTGCCGCACTCGCAACTGGTGCGCTCATTTCCCTGGCGATGCGCGAGCAGAATCGCCGCGCCGCGGAGCCGGTCTGACGTTCCAAACCGGGAGCGCCCTTTCACCCTTCCCCCCACGGATGAGAAGATCGCCATGATCCAATTCGCGAAACATCGGCGGAGCATCGCCGAAGCCGTCACGCGCCGCCGCCTGCTTGCGGGCGTCACCCTGCTCGCTGCGGGTCTGCTGGCGGGATCGCCGGCCCTGGCCGACAACTCAGCCAATGGGGCGGCCAAGCCGCCGGCGGCGCGGTCCACGGTCCTGCTGCAGACCTCGACTCATGCCAACGGGGTCCCGATCGTCTACCCGACCGGCAAGCCGCTGGTCACGGTGCGGGTCACGGAGATACCGCCGGGCGTCGACACCGGCGTCCACAACCACCCGATCCCGTTGATCACCTACATCCTGGCCGGCGAGCTGACCATCCGGGAGGTGACCGGCGCCGCCTATGTCTACAAGAAGGGTGATGCCTTCGTGGAGTCGGCGGAATTCCACCATGGCGTCAACGAGGGAAAGGAGCCGGTCCGCCTGCTCGCCGTCTATCCCGGTGAGGTCGGGGCACCACTGTCGATCAAGCCGCCTCATTGACGCCTTCGGCCGTCCGCGGTCCCCGACCTGCCGGGATCGCGGTCGGCTGCGGCAAAAGAGAAGGCGCCGGAGTGGGATGTCCCAGCTCCGGCGCCTTGTTGTTCGGGGGGAGCCGGTCGAATAACCGGCAGGCGGTGGGGCGGATCAGGCGACCCGGATGCGGTCGGTGAAGGAGTTGACCTCCTCCTTCAGCAGCGAGGTCTGGTGACTCAGCGTGCCCGAGCTTTCCAGCAGCATCTCGGCGGAACTGCCGGCGTCGGTCGCCTTGTGCAGCACATGGGTGATGGAGCTGGCGACCTCCGTGGTGCCCAGCGCCGCCTGACGGAGATTGTCGCTGATTTCCGTCGTCGCCTGGAACTGCTGCTGCACCGCCCCCGAGATGCTCATGGCGATGCTGTCCATGCGGTCGATGGTTTCGCCGATCCGCTTGATCGCGTTTACCGCGCTGAAGCTGGTCGACTGGATGGCGTTGATCTGGACGCTGATCTCGCCGGTCGCGACGGTGGTCTGGTTGGCGAGCGCCTTCACCTCGTTGGCGACCACGGCGAAGCCCTTGCCGAACTCGCCGGCGCGGGCGGCCTCGATCGTCGCGTTCAACGCCAGCAGGTTGGTCTGCTTCGCGATGTTCTCGATCATGTGGACGACGTCGCCGATGCGGCCGGCCGCTTCGGCCAGCGCCGAGACGACTTCGTTGGTCTTGCGCGCCTCGTTGACGGCGTCGCGGGCGATCTCGGTGGACTGGGAGGCCTGACCGCTGATGGCGGCGACGGAATGGGACAGCTCCTCCACCGCTTCCGACACCATCTTGACGTTGATGCTCGCCTCTTCGGTGGCGGAAGCACCCTGGGTGGCCAGTTCGACCGTCTGTTCCGCAACGCTGGCGAACAGGCGGGCGTTGGTCTCCACCACCTCGGCCTCGCGGATGACGTGCTGGACCACGTCCATGACCGTGCTTTCGAAGTTTTCGGCCAGACTGTTCATGGCCTCGCGCTTCTCCGCCTCGTTGCGCAGCCGCTGCTCCTCCTGGGCGTTGCGCAGCCGCTCCATGTGGATGGCGTTTTCCTTGAAGACCTGGACCGCGCGGGCCATGTCGCCCACCTCGTCCCGGTTTTCGAGGGCCGGGATTTCGATCGAGGTGTCGCCCTTGGCCAGAACGCTCATGGCCGTCGTCATGCGGCGGATCGGGCCAACGATCGATCTGGCGATCAGCAGCGCGAAGACGATGCCGGCGAGCACCGCGATGACGGGCGTGATGACGGCCTGGCGCCAGCTGGCGTCGAGCGCGTCGGCGGCCCGCGCCTGTGTCTGCGTCTGCGTGTCGGAAAAGGCGGTGACGATGCTGCGGACGATCTGCTGCAGTTCGGACAGGATGTCGCGGATCCGGGCCTGCGATCCGATCAGCGTCTGGCTGCCGCCGATCGCGTCCTCCAACCCCTTGGTGAAGGTGACGAGCTGCGGCTCCATGGACGCGAGGAAGCGCAGCAGGCGCTTGTTGGTGATGACGGTCTTGGCTTCCTGGATCGATTCGCGCAGGCGCGTCAGCTCGCCCTTGGTGGCGTCGGCATCGTTCGGATCGAAGGTGGTGAAATAGCGGGCGGCGGCCATGCGGGTGGCCTGCAGCGCCTGTTGCAGGCGCAGCGTGGCTTGAAGCCCCGGCGCCTCGCCGATGTTCTGCGTGCCTTCCACCAGGGCCACGGCGGTGGTGTTCAACTGGGCGCCGACCAGGAAGGACTGGCCCACCCCGTCGCGGCGGCGGGTGACGGCGGCGACGGTCTCGTCGAAGGCGGCGCGGTAGCTGGCTGCGGCCTTCTGCAGGGCGCCGATGCTCGCGCGGTCGACCGTCAGGTCCGTGCCGGTGTCGGTTTCGGCGATCGCCTTCACGAAGACATCCACCTCCTTGCGCGCACTGAGGAGGTCGGTCTCGGATTGCGAGGCGATGTAGTTCAGGACCGCGCGGTCCATGTGCTCGCTGATCTCGACCAGGCGAGCCGTGCTCATGGCGTCGTGACCGACGGCGATGACCCCCTCCAGCTCGCCGCGGATGGTGTCGACGTTGTTCACAAACTGAACGCCCAGGAACACGATCAGGGCGATCGAGGCCATGAAGCCTGCGTAGATTTTCTGCGAGATCTTCATGTGCGAGGCCAAACGAAACATGCGGACACCCGTTGTGAAAAACGTCGCTTGGACGGCGGCGCGGGATCGCGTCAGGAGGGCGGGGAGGGACCGAGGGGCGGAATGTCCGGACCCGCCGGTCTCCCCGCTGGTGTCGACGAACTTGAACGGTTACTTGGCGTTCTTGATCGCCATGATCTTTTCCATCGTGAACTGCTTGGCCGCTTCCTGATAGAACGGCTCAAGGGCCTTTTCGAAGGCCGCACGATCGAAGTCGGTGGTGATGGTGATCGGCGACGCCTTGAGGACCTTCATCCCCTCGCGGTCGCGATTGCGCACATATTCACGCGACGCCTTGCCGCCGGCGCGGGCCGCTTCGACGAAGGCGGTCTTCATCTCGGGCGACAGGTCGTCGAAGAATTCCTTGTTGATCAGGATGACGGCCGGCGAATAGGTGTGGTTGCTGATCGTGATGTTGTTCTGCACCTCGTACAGCTTCGAGCCGACGATCGTCGTGACCGGGTTTTCCTGGCCTTCGGCCTGACCGCTCTTCAAAGCGGGATAGAGCTGTGCGAAGGGCATGCTGAAGGGTTCGGCCCCCAGCGTCAGGAAGGCCTTCTTGAAGAGATCGCTTTCGGCGATGCGCATCTTCAGGCCCTTCATATCGGCCGGGGCCTTGATCGGGCGGACCGAATTGGTGAGCTGGCGGAAGCCATTCTCGGCCCAGGCCAGCGCCACCGTGTTGGTGTCCTTGAAGGAGTCGAGCAGGGACTTGCCGATGGGGCCGTCCAGGACCAGATCGGCGTGCGCCTCGTCACGGAACAGCAGCATCAGGTCGAGGATGCCGACATTCGGATTGAACTGCGCCAGCGCGCCGCCCGACGACGACAGCACCATGTCGATGGTGCCGAGCTTCACGGCCTCCAGCATGGCCGGGCCGGAGCCCAGTTCGCTGGCCGGATGTTCCTCGATCACATACTTGTTGTTCGTACGGCGCTGGATTTCCTCGTTCATCACCCGAATGGCTTCGCTGAACTGCGAACCCTTCGGCAGCACATGGCCGATCCGAAGCTTTTCCTGCGCCTGCGCGCCGGCCGTTGCCATCAGCAGGGCCGCGCCGATCACCAAACCCCAAAATGCTCTCATAACGAACCTCCGTGCGTGAACCGCTGAACCTGCACTAGAACTGCAGCGTCTATACCGTTTGGCGGTTGTAAAAGTAGAAAGCTGATGCTTTCAGGTCAAACCTATTTTAGCAATCCATCGTATTGAAACCCTTTACGCGAGAGCGATGAATAATTCATTACCGCAGGATCGGCCCTGCATTCTGGAGTATGCGTCCAAAAGTCGCATAAATACTCCGATATGCGCGGTATATCGGAGTATTTGAAAGCTCGCCTGTCTTCAAAGATGCTGCATGCGTCCGCGGCGGTGGAGGAGGTTCCGAACGGAACGGGGGATGTGAAACCCAAAAGGGGGGCGTCCGGCCCACAATTCCACTGTGGGCTCCGCATCCATGCTGACCCTGCGGGGCCGGCCGGAGGCAATGCGGCATGTCGGCCGCCCCATGGCAGCGGACGGCCTCAGCCCCTTCGCGACGCAGCGCAAGCACGCGGTCGGATAGCCACGGGGATGTGCCGGCTCAGCCGGCCGCCCGCAACAACTGCTTGTGGTGCTCCGGCCGGGGCTCCTCCTGCATCGGGGAGGCGTCGAGGTCGGTCCATTGCAGGGAGCGGAGATAGCGGCTCGCCATGCGGCCCTGTTCGTCCAGGCGGAACAGGTGGAGCCAGCCGTTGTCGAACAGCGCGCGCAGGTCGGGATGGCGGGACAGCACCCCGTCAATCGCCTCCTGCGGCGCCTCCACCACCACCGAAAGCCGCAGCGGCTCGTGCATGTAACGCTCGCCGTCATGGACCGACTGCCAGGGCAGGCCGACGCGCAGGAGCCCGCCGTTGCCCTCAACCACGCCGATGCCGCCGGTGACGTTGTGCAGCAGCTTGTTGCCGGCGCCGAACATGGTCGGTGCGACGGTGGAGCCGTAATATTGCAGGCTGATCCAGCTCGCCACCACCACCGGCGCGGTCAGGATCAGTTCCAGCACCCGGAAGCCGTCGTCCTGCCGCCAGTCGTAGCTGTGCAGGAAGCTGCGGCCCCGCAGGTCGCGGCCGGCCGTGCGACCGCGCGGTGCGGCGATGAAGGCGCTGCAGCCGGCAAGGCCCCATTCCGGCCGGACCTCCGCCCAGTCGCGGCTGCGCCCGGCGACGTCGTCGGCACCATTGGCCCGCGGCAGGCGCAGTGCCCGCTCGCCCCTGGCGATGGCCCCGGCGGCGGCCAGCCAGCCGCGCACCCGCTGCAGGTCGGCGGCGTGTGGTGCCGAGGGATGGTCGGTGTCGTAGAGCGTCACTGCGTCGGTGGTGGTGTCATGCAGCGCGCCGACGAACAGCGTGTCGTCCGGGATGACGATGCCCTGGCCGCCCAACACGGTCCGCACCTCCGGATCGTTGAGCAGGCCGGCGAGCAGGCGGGCGTTCGCCTCTCCTGAATAGCCGCCGCAGGCGCCGCATTGCAGGGCGCTGGCGTGCGGGTTGTTGACGGTGGTGGCGCCATGGCCGGCGAACAGGACGATCCGGGCGAAGCCGTCGGTCAGCGACATCGCCCGCAGGATGGTCGCCGCCATGCCGGCGCGCTGGTCCACCGGCAGCGCGGGGTCGAGGCGCGGCACCGGGTCGTGGGGCGCCTTGGCGTCGCCGAACGAAAAGGAGTCGCGCAGCAGCTTGCCGGCATAGACCGGCCCCATCGCTTCGACGAAGGCGAAGGACGAGACGGCGGCGAGCTTGAACCGGCCCCAGGCCCGCTTCGCCCTTGCGGTCAGCCGGGCCTTGGCATCGTCGAACAGGTGCTCGTGTCCATGGTTATGCCCGTGTTCGTGGTTATGGCGGCAGTCGGTGGTCCGCGAAGTGGCGGCGGGGGTCAGCAGCACCGGGCAGCGCGCCTCGTCCACGTCCGACGCATGGCGCCGGTGCGACAGGGCGAGGCCGAAGAAGCCGGCGAAGCCGATGGTCTCGATGCCTGGGCCGGTCGATTCCAGGGCGCGCCGGAACAGCTCCGACCGCACGTCGATGCAGAAGGCGGCCTGGAGGGTGGGGCGGCCGGGGGAGGGATCGGCCGCCCGCTCTTGCGCGAATGTCCCGGCCAGCGTCCGCTGGGCGGCGCGGTCGGCGGCGTCCTGCAGGATGGCGTCGACAATCTGGTCCGCCGTGGGCGCCACCGGCTCGGCATGGGCGGCGCAGACGGCGCGCCAGCGCTCGGCGATCTGCTGTTCGTAGCGGTCGTGGAGCGCCTGTTCCCAGACCAGCCGGATCGCCAGGAAATCGGTCAGCGTCGTGTCATGGCCGCCGGCGAGTTCGGCCTGCCACAGCCGGTGGCGGGCGAACTGCGCCCAGCCGCCGAGGCTGGCGAGAAGCTGGTGGAAGTAGGTCTCGCAGGCGGCGATGGGAATGCCGAGCCGGGCGACGGCGGCGGCAAGCGCCTGTCCGGCGGTTTCCGGACCTTCGGCAACCTGCGTTGCGAAGCCGGTGAGGCCGAGGATCTCCGGCGTCAGGTCGTGGGTGGCGACGGCGCGCCAGGCTGCATAGGCGGACTTGCCCCGCGGTGCCGCCCACAGCGCTTGGCCCACGTCGAAATAGCCGGCGGCCCAGCCGCCGAACCGCTCGCCGATCAGACCCGGCCAGTCGGTGCCGGAGGCTTCGGCCGCAAGCTCGGCGACGGTCGGCAGCGCCTTCGGCGGCGGGGCGGCGGTTGCGGCGGCGGCCTTGAGGGCGGCCGGCGAGGCCGGGCGCTGGGCGTGCGGGGAGGCCGACAGCGCACCGGCGAGGTCGTCGTCGGTGATGGCGCCGGACGCGATCCGCTCCAGATACCAGGAGCGCGGCATGGTCACGGCGATGCCGGCGACCCGGCCGAGCCGGGCGGCTGTCTGGGCGAGGCTCTCGCCGCTCTGTCCCAGGAAGGGGTTGACGGCGACGCTGGAGGCGAGTGGCCAGACCGGCGGGATCGCGCGCACGGCGGCGTTGGCGACGGCGGAAAGGGCGGGGCTGCGGGCCGCGGCGGCGTCGATGGGCTGGGCGGCCGGCTGCATGGTCGACTGGGCGGATGACTGGGCGGTCATGAGGATCGTCCTTCCGGGATCAGGAAATCTTGCGCACGGACCAGCCGCCGAGCAGCCGATCGAAGACGGCGTTGGCGTAGAGGCCGTTGGACAGGTGGACCCGCAGCCCGGCGGCGGCCGGATGATAGGCCCACAGCGGGAACATCGACTGGGCGACGGCGACAAGGCCGAAGCTGACCACCACCAGAACCATCAGCGCCCATTCCAGCGGGCCGGGGGCCGGCGTGTGCGGCAGCGGGCCGGTCAGCGCCCATTCGGCGACGCTCTGCAGCGCGAAATAGGCGGTGGAGGCGGCGACGGCGTAGAGCGCGGTGCGCCGGGTCAGGAAGGCCGGGGCGGTACCGGCCAGCCCCTGCGCCAGCAGATAGGCGACGCCGAAGATCAGGATGGCGCCCAGCGCCACCGCCTGCGGCGGCTTGGCGGCAAAGCCGAACAGCGCGCCGAACAGGACGTAGAAGGCGGCGTAGATCGCCAGCGCGGCGAGGAAGGCGCGGCCGACGGCGGCACCGTTGGGGACCGCCACGGGACCGGGACGCCGGATCGCCGCCACCCCCTCCACCGCCCCGCCGGCGGCCAGGAAGGCGTGCGCCTTGTAAAACGAGTGCGCCACGATGTGCAGCAGGGCGAGCGGGAACAGCGCGAGCCCGCATTGCAGGACCATGAAACCCATCTGCGCCACGGTGGACCAGGCGAGCGAGGTCTTGACCGACGGCTGGGTCAGCATCACCAGACCGCCGAACAGGGCGGTGAAGCCGCCGACGATCACCAGCACCGACAGCACGCCGGGCGCCAGCAGCATCAGGTCGGCGAAGCGGATCAGCAGGAAGCCACCGCCGTTGATGACGCCGGCATGCAGCAGGGCCGACACCGGCGTCGGCGTCTCCATCACCTCGGTCACCCAGCCATGGGTGGGAAACTGCGCCGATTTCAGCAGGGCGGCCAGTGCGATCAGGCCGGCGGCCCAGACCGTCACCGCCCCACCCTGGCCGGCGCGGGCCATCTCGGCGATGGTGGCGATGTCGGAGGTACCGTAGCCGGCGGCGAGCAGGACCGCAGCGCCGATCAGGGCGGCGTCGCCGACCCGCGCGGTGATCGCCTTCTTGCGCGCCGCCCGCCGGGCGGTGGGCCGGTTCGGGTAGAACAGCAGGAGCCGGTGCAGGAACAGGCTGGTGGCGATCCAGGCCAGGACGAAATGGGTGAGGTTGCCGGCCTGCACCAGCAGCAGGACCGAGGCCAGTGTGGCGCACAGCCAGCCGGTGAAGGCGCCCTGCCGGTCCTCGCCATCCAGATAGGTGGCGGTGTAGCGGACGACGATCCAGCCGACGAAGGAGACCAGGAGCAGCATCGTCGCACTCACCGCGTCGAGCCGCACCGACAGGCCGACGCCCCCGGCGCCGAGCAGCGGGCTGGTGCCCGGACCGGCAACGGCGAGCAGGACGGCCGACAGCAGGGCGACGATGAAGGCTGCCAGCGCCGCGGCCTCCGCCAGTCGCGGGACGGAGCCTGGACGTCGGCCAGGATTGCGGAACCCGGCTATTGCGGCCAGCAGGAGGGCTATGGGGCTGAGGAGCGGCAGGAGGTGAATGGACAAAGCGGTCTCTCCGGAACAGCGTGAGGAGCCTGTCCCTCCGATTTAGCAGCGCCACCGCTTCGAAAAAAATTCATTGTTCTCGGGATATCGTTCGGTAAAATCGAACGATGCGCGAGCTGAACTACCACCACCTCTTCTATTTCCAGGCCGTCGCCCATGACGGCAACCTGACGCGCACCGCGGCGCGGCTGAACCTGACCCAGTCGGCGCTGTCGGTGCAGATCCGCAAGTTGGAGGAGCGGCTGGGCCATGCGCTGTTCGAGCGCGAGGGCCGGCAGCTCCGCCTGACCGAGGCCGGGCGGATCGCGCTCGACCACGCCGATTCGATCTTCGCGCTCGGCGAGGAGCTGGTGGGGACGCTGAAGGAAAGCGGCCGGGCCCGGCGGGCCCTGCGGGTGGGCGCGCAGGCGACGCTGTCGCGCAATTTCCAGATCGGTTTCCTGCGCCCGATCCTGGGGCAGGAGGATGTCGACGTCATCCTGCGCTCGGGCAGTCAGGCCGAGCTGCTGGAGGCGCTGGAGGCGCTGAACCTGGACGTGGTGCTGATGAACCGGGCGCCGGCCGGCGACGCGGCATCGCCCTTCGTCGCCCACCGGCTGGCGGAACAGCCGGTCAATCTGGTGGGAACGCCGCACCGGGTTGCCGGCGGCGGCACCATCGCGGAGCTGCTGACCGGGCACCCGGTGATCCTGCCGACCTCCGACAGCAACGTGCGGATCGCTTTCGACGCGCTGGCCGACCGCATCGGCATCCGTCCGCAGATCGCCGCCGAGGTGGACGACATGGCGATGATGCGCCTGCTCGCCCGCGAGGATGTCGGGCTGGCCGTGCTGCCGCCCATCGTGGTGAAGGACGAGTTGGCGTCCGGCCGGCTGCACGCCGCCGACGTGCTGCCGGGCATCACCGAGACCTTCTATGCGGTGACGGTGCGGCGGCGCTTTCCCAATGCGCTGCTGCGCGCGCTGCTCAGCGCCGTGGAAGCAATCCCCTCTCCCCCCCGGGGAGAGGGTTAGGGTGAGGGGGGTGCGCGGCGAAGATTTTCAAGCGTTGCGTACTCTCCGCTCCCTACCAAATCCATCCTATGCATCCCCCTCACCCCGACCCTCTCCCCGGGGGGGAGAGGGAGATTTTCCCAGGCGGTGAAGATCTGTACAAGCAGCAGCTCGGAGCACCGCCGTTACGCGGTGCGGTCCTGGGAGAGGTTCAGCTCCTCGATCATGGTCTGGCGCATGACGAATTTCTGGATCTTGCCGGTCACCGTCATCGGGAAGTCTTCGACGAAGCGGATGTATTTCGGGATCTTGTAGTGGGCGATGGCGCCCTGGCAGAAGGCGATCACCTGCTGTTCGGTCAGCGCCACCCCCGGCTTCGGCCGGATCCAGGCGCAGAGCTGTTCGCCGTACTGCTGGTCGGGCACGCCGAACACCTGCACGTCGGCGATGTCGGGGTGGGTGTAGAGGAATTCCTCCACCTCGCGCGGATAGATGTTCTCGCCGCCGCGGATCACCATGTCCTTCAGCCGGCCCACAATGTTGCAGTAGCCCTCCGCGTCGATGGTGGCGAGATCGCCGGTGTGCATCCAGCCGGCCTCGTCGATCGCCCGCGCCGTCTGCTCCGCGTCGCCCCAATAGCCGCGCATCACCGAATAGCCGCGGGTCAGCAGCTCGCCCGGCGTTCCCGGCGGGACGATGCGGCCCTCGGCATCGACGATCTTCACCTCCAGATGCGGCTGGATGCGCCCGACGGTGGAGACGCGCCGTTCCAGCGGATCGTCGGTGGAGCTTTGGAAGCTGACCGGGCTGGTCTCGGTCATGCCGTAGGCGATGGTGATCTCGCGCTGGTTCATCTCGGAGACCACGCGCTTCATCACCTCGATCGGGCAGGGCGAGCCGGCCATGATGCCGGTGCGCAGGCTCGACAGGTCGTATTTGGCGAAGTCGGGGTGGTCGAGCAGGGCGATGAACATGGTCGGCACGCCATGCAGGCCGGTGCAGCGTTCCTCCTGCACCGCGGTCAGCACGGCGACGGGGTCGAAGCCTTCGCCCGGGATCACCATGCAGGCGCGGTGGGTGACGCAGGCTAGGTTGCCCAGAACCATGCCGAAGCAATGATAGAAGGGCACCGGGATGCACAGCTTGTCCTGTTCGGTCAGGCGCATCGCCTCGCCGACGGAGAAGCCGTTGTTCAGGATGTTGTGGTGGGTCAGCGTGGCGCCCTTCGGGCTGCCGGTGGTGCCGCTGGTGAACTGGATGTTCACGGGATCGTCGAACTGCAGGATGCCGGTCAGCCGCCCCAGCTCCGCCACGTCGGCCGGACGGGCCAGCGCCGGCAGATCGTCGAAGTTCAGCATGCCCGGCGTCTTCTCCGTCCCCATCCGGATCAGGTGGCGCAGGGTCGGCAGACGTTGCAGCGACAGCGGCCGGTCGGATGTGGCCTGCTCCAGTTCCGGCGCCAGCTTGGCCATCATGCCGAGATAGTCGCTGGACTTGAAGGACGGCGCCAGGATCAGGGCGGCGCAGCCGACCTTGTTGATGGCGTATTCCAGCTCGTGCAGGCGGTAGGCCGGGTTGATGTTGACCAGGATCAGGCCGGCCTTTGCGGTGGCGAACTGGGTCACCACCCATTCGGCGTTGTTCTGCGACCAGATGCCGATGCGCTCGCCCGGCTTCAGCCCCAGCCCGACCAGCCCCGCCGCCACCTGATCGACCCGGCGTTTGAACTCCGCATAGGTCCAACGGACATTCTGGTGGCGGACGATGAGAGCCGGCCGGTCGGGGGACAGCGACGCCATGCGGTCGAGATGGGCGCCGATGGTCTCGCCCAACAGCGGGGTGCGGCTCGCCCCGTGAACATAGCTCTGGGTCAGCGGCTGGGTGTCGGTATGCAAGGTTGCGCTCCTCCGGAATTCGTTCTTGAGCGCAGCAGTTGGGGTGCTGCGCATTCCGGTACTGAACCCATACCGACCCGTATTGTCGATACCCTTCTCGGTTAAATCTCCGCGCCGAGATCGAGTTGCCCGCGGCTCGATGCTGCACGTGCAAGGCTGGCGTAATGGCGGACGTCGAAGGCGATGAACTCCACCTCCGCGTCGGTGACGTCGCGCAGGTGCTTCGCCGGGCTGCCGGCCCAGAGCTGGCGGGCGGGGACGCGCTTGCGCGGGGTCAGCACCGCACCGGCGGCCAGCATGGCACCGCTTTCCACCACCGCCCCGTCCAGTACGATGGAGCCGATGCCGATCAGGCAGCCGTCCTCCAGCGTGCAGCCATGCATCCGCACGCCATGGCCGATCACCACGTCGGCGCCGATGATGGTGGGATAGTCGTTCAGCATGACGTGGATGATGGTGCCGTCCTGGATGTTGGTGCGCGGCCCCACCGTGATGCTGTGGTCGTCGCCGCGCAGGACGCAGCCGTACCAGACGCTGGCCTCCGCCCCGATTGTGACGTCGCCGACCACCACCGCGCCGGGGGCGATGTAAGCGTCGGCGGCGATGCGCGGCCACACGCCGCGGACGGGCTGGATGATGGCGCCGGGGTGGCGGGCGAGCAGGGACTCTCCCGTTTCGAACTTCGCTTCGGTTGCGCTCTCGGTGGTCATTCGTTTTTGTCCTTGTTGGGTCCTGCCGCGCTTTTGCGCCGGTCAGGAGGCGAGCCGTTCCGTCTCCTTCTCGGTCTTCGGAACGGCGACCACCCCGGCGGTGAGCAGCCGGTCGATCTCGTCCGGAGTGTAGCCCAGTTCGCCCAGCAGCGTCGCGCTCTGCGCACCCACCGGCGGCAGTGCCATGCGCGGTTCCAGCCGGCGGCCGTCCAGCGTCAGCGGCAGCAGCGGCACGCGGGTCTCACCGCCGGTTTCGGTGGTGATGGCGGCGAGGCCGCCGCTCTGGTTCAGGTGGGGGTCGTCGAACAGCTCCTCCGGCCGGTTGATCGGGGCGTAGGGCAGGCCGTTGCGCTCGAACAGGCAGGATATTTCGGCCTTGCTGTAGGCGGTCAGCCGGCGGCGGATTTCCGGCAGCATCCAGTCGCGGGCTTCGCAGCGTTTGGTGTTGCCGTCCAGCCTGGGGTCGGCCAGCAGGTCATCGAAACCGAAGGCGGCGCAGAAGGTCCGCCACTGCACGTCGCTGACCACGCCGAGGAAGATCTGCTCGCCGTCCTTCACCTCGAAGGTGTCGTAGACGCTGAAGGCGGCGATGCGCTCCGGGAAGGGGGGCGGCGCCTCGCCGGTCACGGCGAACTGCTGCATGTGCTGGGCCGACAGCAGGACGCAGGTCTCGTACAGGCCGGACTGGATGTCCTGGCCGCGGCCGGTGGCCTCGCGGGTGCGCAGCGCCGCCATGATGCCGATCACCCCGAACATGCCGCCCATGATGTCGTTGACCGAACTGCCGGCGCGCAGCGGCCGGCCGGTCGGACCGGTCATGTAGGCGAGGCCGGCCATCATCTGCACCACCTCGTCCAGCGCCGTGCGCTTTTCATAGGGGCCGGGCAGGAAGCCCTTCAGCGACAGGTTGATGATGCGCGGGTTGCGCGCGGCAAGGCTGGCATAGTCGAGGCCATATTTCGCCATCAGGCCGGGGCGGAAATTCTCCAGCACCACGTCGGCGGTCTCGACCAGCCTGTGGACGGCGGCCAACCCGTCGGGGCTGTTCAGGTCGACGGCCAGCGACTGCTTGTTGCGGTTGAAGGTGCGGAAGAAGCCGGCTGCCGCCCCCGGCAAGGCGCGCGTCTTGTCGCCGGTCACCGGCTCCACCTTGATGACGTCGGCGCCGAGGTCGCCCAGGATCATGCCGCAGGTCGGCCCCATCACCATGTGGGAGAATTCGACGACGCGGATGCCGGCCAAGGGCAGGACGGGATTGCTGTCAGGCATGGACGGGGCTCCGGTGGAAATGCTTCGGCAGGCCGGTGGCGGCGATCTTGCCATGCAGCGTCTGGCCGGGAAGAAGGGTGGCGAGCAGGCGCTGCGCTTCGATCAGGGCATCCAGGTCGACGCCGGTGTCGAAGCCCATCGACTCCAGCATGAAGGCCAGATCCTCGGTCGCGACGTTGCCGCTGGCGCCGGGGGCGTGCGGGCAGCCGCCCAGCCCGCCGAGCGAAGCGTCGAACTCGCGGATGCCGATGTCCAGAACGGCAAGGCAGTTGGCGAGGCCGAGACCGCGGGTGTCGTGGAAATGGGCGCTCTGCAGCCGGTCGCCGGCGATGTCCTTCACCCGCTTGTAGAGGCGGCGGACCTGCGCCGGATTTGCGTAACCAACGGTATCGGCCAGCGCCACGCGGTCGGCCCCGGCCTCCAGGCAGGCTTCGGCGAGGCGGACCACGTCATCCTCCGGCACCTCGCCCTGGATGGTGCAGCCGAAGGCGGTGGAGATGCCGGCGTCGATGCGGGTCCTGTGGTTGCCTTCCCGAATGCTCTCGTCACGGGCGCGGCAGACGCGGGCCAGTTCCTCCACCGACTCCTCGCGGGTCTTGCGGATGTTGGCGCGGCTGTGCGCCTCGCTGGCCGACAGCGGCAGGACGATGACGTCGGAGCCGGCGGCGAGTGCCGCCACGGCACCCTTCAGATTGGGGGCCAGCGTGTGGACGACGATGCCGGGCAGCTTGCGGGCGCCGGCCACCACCTCGGCCGCATCGGCCATCTGGGGCAGCAGCCTGGGCGGGACGAAGGAGGCGGCCTCGAAGCGGCGGACGCCGGCGCGGTGTTCGGCCTCCAGCCAGCGCAGCTTGTCGGCGGTCGGCATGACGCGGTCGAGGATCTGGAGCCCGTCGCGCAGGCCGACCTCGACAATGGTCACCGGGGATTTCGTCATGGCAAGAATCCTCCGTTCGGATGCGCCGGGGAAGGGGCGCATCCGGTGGAAACGGGAAGAGGAAAGGTCTAAGGGGCGGTCAGATGCCGAAGCCGGCGATCACGTTCCGAAGCCGGCGGCTTGCGGCAGCCAGAGCGACAGGGACGGGACCAGCCAGATGATGAAGAGGCCGGCCATCATCAGCAGGACATAGGGCAGGGCGCCGCGCGTCACCTCGGCCAGGGAGGAGCTGGTGATGCCCTTGATGACGAACAGGTTCATGCCGACCGGCGGGGTGATCAGCGCCAGTTCCAGGTTGACCATCAGCATCACGCCGTACCAGATCGGGTTGATGCCCAGCGCCGTCATCACCGGCAGGATGATCGGCGTGGTGATCAGGATGATGGCGATGGTTTCCAGGAACATGCCGAGGATGAAGATCGCCAGCATCACCGCCAGGATGAAGCCGCTCTGCGACAGGCCCAGTGCCGCCACCGTCTCCATGATCTGGGCCGGCAGGCGGATGATGGTGATGGCGTGGCCGAACATGCCGGCGGCGGCGATGATCATGAACAGCATGACGCTGGTCCGCATCGTCTGCACGCCGCAATCCAGCAGGTCGGCGACCGAGACGTTGCGATAGACCAGCAGAGCCACCGCCAGCGCATAGACCGCGCCGACCGCCGCCGCCTCGCCCGGCGTGAAGACGCCGAGATAGATGCCGCCCAGGATCAGCGGCGGCATCATCACCGCCCAGATCGACTTGCGGAAGGCGGCGACGACGGTGCCGAAGCCGGGCCAGGGCTGCGCCTGCACACTGTCCTGCCGCTTGGCCTGCAGCCAGCTGTAGCCGGCGAATAGCACCGCCATCAGCAGACCGGGGATGATGCCGGCGAGGAACAGGGCGCCGATCGAGGCGTCGGTGACGATGGCGTAGAGGATCATCGGCCCCGACGGTGGGATCAGGATGCCCAGCGTGCCGCCGGCGGCGATCAGCCCGTAGGTGTCGCGCTGGCGGTAGCCGTAGCGCTTCATCTGCGGGATGGAGATCGAGCCGATGGTCAGCGCGGTCGCCACCGACGAACCGGAGATGGTCGAGAAGATGGTGCAGGACAGGATGGTGGCGAAGCTGAGCCCGCCCTTGATATGCCCGACCAGCGTGTTCGACATCTCATAGAGGTCGTCGACCACCTTGGCCTTGATCATGATGTGCGCCATGAAGGCGAACATCGGGATGGTGGCGAGCAGCGGGTTGTTCAGGCTGGAGAACACCGCGTCGGCCATGCTGTCGATGCTGCCTTCGAACAGGGCCAGCACGCCGAGCGAGGTGAGGGAGAGCGCGGCGAAGATCGGCATGCCGCTGAACAGCAGGAGCAGCAGCAGGCCCAGGATCAGGAACGTCATCAGTGGCCTCCGCTCTGTTCGTCGGTGCCGTCCCCCGCAAGCGCGGCGAGCAGCTTGGCGAAGGCGACGATGCCAAGCAGCGCGGCGCCGACGGGAAGCGTCGCCTGCGGGATCCACAGCGGCAGCTCCAGCTGGCCCGGCGAGAAGGCGTCGAAGTCGTAGGAGAACATCGCCGTTTCCCAGCCGGTGCGGGCCAGCAGCACGGCGAAGACCAGCACCGCCAGATTGGCCCAGGCGTCCAGCCAGCGCCGGCCGCGCGGACCGACGAGCCCCATGATCAGGTCGATGCGGATGTGGTGGCCGGTGCGCAGCGCCTCCGCCGCGCCGGCCATCACCATGGCGACGACCATGAAGCCGCAGGCCTCGTCGACACCTTCCAGCGGCTGGCCCAGGACATAGCGGGTGAAGACCCCCGCAGTGGTCAGGGCCAGCACGACGACGATCAGCAGGACGCTCAGCGCACCGCCGATACGCGACAGGACCGATGCGGTGCCGGTCAGCAGGCGGAGCGCGGTGTGGGACGCGCCCTTTTCGCGTGCAGGGGTGACGGCGTCGGGGGTGGACATGCTGCTCATGGCCGGTCCCCTCTTCACTGGAGCTTGTTGACGAGTTCCAGCAGCTTGCGGCCGTCGGCGCCGGTCTCGTCGGCGAAGCCCTCGGCGAAGGCGGGCGCCATGGCGGCCTTGAAGGCGGCATTTTCCTCAGGGGTCGCGATGTGGACCTTGACCCCCTTCGATTCCAGCTCCGCCGGGGCGTTGGCCGCGGCCTCCTGCGAGGCTTCGATCGCCCAGATGGCGGCATCCTCGCCGGCCTTCTTCAGCGCGGCCTTGTTCTTGTCGGACAGCTTGTTGTACCAGCCGGGATTGACGTAGCCGTGCAGATAGGCGGCCAGCACCGGCACCACCGTCATGTGGTCCTGCACTTCATAATATTTGCGCGACCAAGCGGCGGCGACGTCGGTGATGGCGGCGTCGATGACGCCGGTCGCTAACGCCTGATAAACCTCGCTGCCGGGAATCGCCACCGGGGTGGCGCCCATCGCCTTCAGACCGCGGTCGAAGGCCGGGCCGAGGCCGCGCATCTTCAGACCCTGGAAATCTTCCGGCTTAAGCAGCGGCTTGCCCTTGGAGGTGAAGACGCTGGTGTTGGTCTGGAACATCCAGACGATGTTCTTCACGCCTTTCTTCAGCAGGCGTTCCTCAAGGAAGGCCGCCGCTTCGGAGGTCGGCCACTTCTTCCACGCCTCGATGGAGGACATGGTGTAGGGGCCGACCGTGACGTTCATCAGCGGCAGGGTCTTGCCCCACTGGAAATTCAGCGAGAAGGCGCATTCGATGTCGCCCTTGGCGACGGCCAGGATGTTCTCGTTGGCCTTGATCAGGCTGTCGGAGCCGAACACCTGGACGTCGAGATCGCCGTCCGACAGCGTCTTCACCTCCGCCGCCCAGCGCTCGACGACCTTCGAGATGTGGTGGGCCGGCGGCAGCTGGTGGCTGCAGCGCATCCGCGTCGCGGCCTCGGCATCCGTCGGCACTGCCAGCAGAGCCGTGGCGGACGCGGTGGCGAGCAGCGCCAGCATGGTCTTGAAACGGGTGGACGTCTTGTTGGGCGTCATGTCCTGCACCTCCCTCCGGTGGTTCGTTGCGGCGGTTCAAGGGATTGAAACGCCGGGCCCATTCAACTGCGGGCCTTCGAATTGTTCGTCTGCAAAACAGAACAGCACGGGGGAGGGAAGGTCGTAAAATACAAAGAAAAGAAGCGAGCTATCTGGTTTCGAGATATCTCGCTTCAAAGAAGGGTGTCGCGCAGCCGGCCGGGCCAGCGGCCGGTTGCATGCGCCTCGCGCACCACGTCGATCATCAGGCGCCGGGCCTCGACCACGGCGCGGGAGGCGGTCTTCATGCGCGAGGACACCAGATAGAGCGTGCGGCCCATCGACGGGTTCACCACCGGCCGCGCCACCAGCTCGCCGCAGGCGATCTCGTCGCCGGCCAGCGCCGCCGACTGCACCGTCACGCCCAGCCCGGCGCTGACCGCGCGTTTCAGCGGCACGGCGGATTCGATTTCCAGATAGACCTTGGCGGCGATGGCGTTGCGCACCTCGGCATCGCTGGCCAGCGCCTGCAGCACGGCGGTGCGGCCGGGCATGATCAGCGGCAGGCGCAGCACCTCGGCCAGATCGATGGGGCCGCCGTCGCCGATCATGGCGCGGGTGCCGAGGCAGACCAACTCCTCGTCCAGCAGCGGCACGCCCTCCAGCCGGTCGTCGTTGGGCGGCACCAGGGTGAGGGCGAGGTCGGCCTGACCGGACAGCATCCATTGATGCATGATCTCGCTGTGCGCCTCGATCACGCGCAGCTTGACCTCGGTCAGGGTGGAGGCGACGCGGCGGATGAAGGGCAGGCCGATGGCCTCCATCGCCGTGTAGTTGAAGCCGACCATCACCGGCCCCACCACCGCCCGCGACAGCGACAGCACGTCCAGCTCCGCCTGTTCCAGCGCGTGCAGAACGCCGCGCGCATGGGCGAACAGCCGGTCGCCCGCCTCGGTCCGGCTGACGCCGCGCGGCTGACGCAGCAGGAGCTGGACACCCAGATCGCCTTCCAGCGTCGCCACATGCTGGCTGAGCGCCGATTGCGCGACGTTCAGGAACTCGCTGGCCTTGGAGAAGCTGCCGAGTTCGCAGACGGCGACGAAATAGCGGAGGCGGCGGAAGTCCAGCTTGATCGACATGCGGCTTTGTCCCACAGGCCCCGGTGCCGGACAAAGCGGAATATCGGCCGCAGACGGGCCGGCAGCCGGTGCTCAGGTCACATGCGCATCATGCGGAAGATGGCGATGAACATCACCACCACGCCCACTTCGGCCAGCGTCGCCAGCCAGGCCGGATGGAAGACGATCCCCAGCGGCATGATGAGCAGCAGGATGAGCGCCGGGAACACGATGTAGGGGGACTCGAGCCGGCTGGAATTCGCCTGCGCCCTGGTGTCTTCGTCTGCCGGCAGCGCAGGCTGTGCCATTTGCATGGTCATAGGATCGGAACCCTTGTTGATGGTTGGGTGCGCGGGCCGGCAAGAGCCCGGCGACGCCGATCCTAGGCAGCGGCATCCATCGGAAAAAGCGAAATTAACCGATGGTTCATATCGGGTTCTTCAATTCAACCACGGACCTCTGCGGGAGCGGCCAGAATGGTCTTCAGCCCGGTGAGTGCCGGGTCGATGATGGCCTCGTCGGCGTCGGTCGGGTAGGCGGCATAGATGGGAAGGCTCAATGGGCGGGCTTCCGGCAGGATTTCGCCCTTGCCGGCGTCGATCAGCGGCTGGACGAGCTGGCGGGGGAAATGGCCGGTGCCGCCGCATTGCTTGACATAATCGAGCCCCAGCGTCCCGACGCCGATCGACACCGGTGCCGACCGTACGTCTTCGGGCCGGTGCAGGCGCACATTGCGGCGGAAATCGTCGCCCCAGTCGATGTGGACGTAGGGCTCCTCCGAATAGTCGTCGACCGCCGGCATCCGGAAGAGAACCAGTTCCTCCTCGATCAGCAGGCGGATCGACAGGCCGGGCAGGGCGCGCGGCGAATAGAGGACGGCGACGTCCAGAGTCCCGTCCTGAAGCCCCTGCAACAGCCCGCTCGGCAGGCCGACGTCGCAGCGGAGCGCGATCTCGTTGGCGTTTCGCCGCATCCAGGGGATCCAGCGGTAGAGCAGGCGGTTCCACAAACCGGCCTCGCTGCCGATGCGCAGAAGCGCCTTGTGGCCGGCGGGCAGGGTGGCTTCCTGGCGCGCCTGTTCCCACAGGCGGAGGATGGCGACGGCATGGCGCTGGAAGCGCAGGCCGGCGGTGGTCAGCGTGGCGCCGGTCTTGTTGCGCACGAATAGCCGGCAGCCAAGCTGCTGTTCCAACTGCTGAATCCGCGTGCTGACCGTTGACTGCGTGACGTGAAGCCGGTCGGCCGCAGCCATGAAGCTGCCCGCCGCCGTGACCTCCAGAAATGTCCGCGCCATTTCCGTATCCATGACACCTCACCTGACTGCCGGCCTTCGCGTCCGGTCGCCCGCCGGTTCCTTGGGACCAGACCTAAAGCATCGACAGCTTGATCGCGACCTGACGGTGTGAGACGATTCGTCGCATCCGCTGGGTGCGGCCGCGACCGGCGGATCCCCTAATGGGAGGAAATGGTATCGGGAAAACCGATAATAGCCATCGGTTAAATTCGCTTTCTGGCTTTTCCGACCGCCAGTAGCCTCCGCTTCGCCAGCCGGAAGTTATCCGGCCGACCTCTCCGGACATCCGGAGGTAACGTTGAGAAATGGGAGTTCCGCTGTGTCCGTCATCCGCAATATTCTGTTGGCGTCCGTCCTTCTCATCTCCGGTGGTACCGTTGCCGCGCAGGCCGCGGACGGTGACGCCGCGGCGGGCAAGACGGGGTTCAACGTCTGCAAGGCCTGCCACACGATCGAGGCCGGCGGCCCCAACCGTGTCGGCCCCAACCTGCACGGCGTCGTCGGCCGCAAGGCGGGCACCCACGACGGCTTCAGCTATTCGGCGGCGATGAAGGATTCCGGCATCACCTGGGACGAGGCAAAGCTGAACGAATATCTGAAGGATCCCAAGGCGACCATCCCCGGCAACAAGATGGCCTTCGCCGGCATCAAGGATGACGCCAAGCGCGCTGACGTGATCGCCTACCTGAAGAGCGAGTCCAACTGAGGTCAGGTCGACCCGATTGACGGGAGGCACCGGATGCGGCCCATGGCGGGATCGCGTCCGGTGCCTTTTGCGTTTTTCGGATGATCGGGTGGATCAACCGGCGGCGATTGCCGACAGCAGGTTTGAACAGGCTTCGGCGATGTCGGCGGGGGCTTCCAGCGGCGACAGGTGGCCAACGCCGGGGAGGATGCGGAACTCTGCCGCGGGCAGGATTTCGCCGTAGATCTCCCGGAGGCTGTCGGCGCGCTTGACATGGTCGCAATCGCCCACCGCGATCAGTGTCGGGATGCCGATGCCCGCAACTCCGTCGAGGCGGGCGAGCATGCCGGCCGTCGTCCATTCCCGTTTGGCGCCCGCCGCCCCCCGCAGCGTATCCTCGACCACCTGCCGCCTGTCCTCCTCCGGAAGTTGACGGTGGCTGAGGATTTTCAGCGCCTCATTCACGCCCTCCGCGTTCTGATAGGAGGCGAGCATCGCCTCGCGCATCCCGGCCGGCACGGGCATTCCGGTCGGCGGAGAGGGGGCGATCAGGACCAGCCCCGCAAGCGCGCTGGCGCCCTTCGCGGCCACGATCTGGGCAACCTTGCCGCCCATGGAATGGCCCACGAGAATGCAGCGGGTCAGCCCCATCTTCGCGATGACCTCCGACACGTCGCCGGCCATCGCATCGAGGTCATAGCGCCCGTCCAGGGCGACGGACTGGCCCCAGCCGCGCAGATCCAGGCTGACGCAGCGTGCCCGGTCCTTCAATTGTGCGACGACATGGCGCCAAGTGCGGGCGGACCCGCCCCAGTAATGCAGAAACACCAGTGCCGTGTCTCCCTGCCCGTCGTCCAGAACGTGGATGACCGCCCCGGTCGTTTCGATGTTTTTGGACATTGCCAAGCTCCATGACATGCGTGTTGCGCTGGTTTTGATTTAGCCGCCGAACGGAGCCGTGATAATCAGGCGGGAAATGGATTCATTCCGAACCGGGAGTGGATGATGGCGCTGGATACCCTGACCGGCATGACCGTGTTCCGCCATGCCGTCGAAGAGGGCAGCCTGGCCGCCGCGGCGCGCCGGAATGGCATGTCGGCTGAAATGGCCGGACGGCATCTCAAGGCACTGGAAGAGCGGCTGGGAGTCCGGCTGGTCAACCGATCCACGCGCAAACTGAGTTTGACGGAGGCGGGTCAGGCCTATTTTCATCGCTGCGTGGCGATCCTCGATGAAATCGCCCTGGCCGAAGCCGATGCCGGAACCCGGCAGGCCGAACCGCGCGGTCTATTGCGGGTGGCGGCGCCGCTTGCCTTTTCCAATGCGGTGCTGGGGCCGGCGGTGGCCGATTACATGCGCCGTTTTCCGGGCGTCACCCTGACGCTGGATCTCAGTGAACGGGAGACCGATCTGCTCGGCGAAGGGTTCGACGTCGCCTTGCGTCTCGGAACGCTGCCGGACACCGCGATGATCGCCAAGCGCCTGGGCAGCTTTCCGCTGATCCTGGCCGGTGCGCCGGGCTATTTCAGGTCCCGCAAGTCACCGGAGCATCCGGAGGATCTGCGGGAGCACAGGATTCTCGCCTATATGCAGACCGCGACTCCGGAGCGATTTGTGCTGTCCGACGCCGCAGGACATCGGGTCCAGGTTGCGTTCGAAGCGCAGCTTCGGGCAACGGACGCCGGCTTCCTCGTCACGCTCGCGCTGCTGGGACAGGGATTGGTTCTGGCGCCGTCCTTCCTCGTCATGGAACACATCGCCGAAGGCCGGCTGGTTCACGTCCTTCCGGACTGGTCGGCACGGACGCTGCCGCTGCACGCGATCATTCCCCATCGCACTCTGATGCCGGCGACGGTCCGGAGTTTCATCGACGTCGTCGCCGAGTGGGTCGGGGCATCGTGACGGCATCGACGGAAGTTCCCGCTCCCGCTAAGACAGCTCCTCCTGCCCGGCGGATGGCAGCGGCGGTTCGGCGCCGCGGTCCATGCGCTTGATGATGCCGGTTAAATGCGTTGCGAAGGCATACACCGCCTCCGGCAGATGGCGGCCGAGCATGGTCTGGATCTGATAGTAGCGCTGGTCGAGGGTGGGCGAGTCGATCGGGACCGACGCCACCGGATGGCCGACCGTGCTGGCATGGACGGTGAAGGGGCTGGCGATGGTGATGCCGCCGCCTTCCGCGGCGAAGGCCCACAGCCCGGCGATGTAGTTTGAAACCAGCACCGGTTCGATCACCACCCCGGCCAGTCCGCAGGCGATGTCGAACAGTTGCCGCACCGTCGTGTCCTTTTCCGGCAGCGCGATCGATTCACGGGCCAACTGGGCCAGCGACAGGACTGGCCGGCCAGCCAGCGGGTGGTCCCTCGCCATCACCGCCAGGACCGGCGCGCGGCCTTCCCCCATCGCCCTGACCCCCGGTTCGGGGGCGAAGGAGAAGGTGGCGCCGATATCGACCTCCCCCTCCCGCACCATGCGGGTGACGGCGGCCGGCGCGACGATGCGCAGTTCGATGCGGATGCCGGGATGGCGGTCGCGGAAGCTGCGGATGGCCGCCGGGATCAGGCTCATGCCGAACCCCTCGGTCGCGGCGACACGCACCCGTCCGCTGGCCAGCCCGCGCAACCGCTTCAGCTCGGTCACGATGGCTTCTTCCTCGAGGAACACCCGTTGGGCATGGCGGGCGAGCAGGTCGCCGGCATAGCTCGGCACCATGCCGCGCGGCCGGCGTTCGAACAATTCGACGCCGAGATCGGCTTCGAGATGGGCGATCTGCCGGCTGATGGCGGAGGAGGCGACATGCAGCCGCGCCGAGGCGTCGGCGATCGAGCCGGTGCGGGCGACCTCAAGGAAATAACGGAGCGCGGTGGCGTTCATGGCGGTTCCCCTGGCCGGCGCCGGTTTGCTAAGCTGACGGAAAATCAAGACAGTCAACTATACCATTGCCGGACCGGCAACGGGAACTTCCAACTATTATAATTGCGGCATGCCAGTCTGCACAATACCGTGTCATGGCTAACTTTCGTGCAAATGGACCCTCTTGGACGGAGTTCGGACATGGCGCCCTTTGCGTACGGTAAGTCGATGATGTTCGCAGCTGCGGCGGTCGCGGCCCTGGCCCTGCCTTCGGTGGCCCTTGCCAACAAGGCGAACGACACGCTGGTCTACGCTTCCGACAGCGAGCCGGAGAACATCAGCCCCTATCACAACAATCTGCGCGAAGGCGTCATCATCGCCCATCTCGTGTGGGACACGCTGGTCCACCGGAATCCCAAGACCGGCGAGTATGAGCCGGAGCTGGCGACCGCGTGGAAATGGGTCGATCCGGTCACGCTGGAACTTTCCCTGCGCAAGGGCGTGACCTTTCAGGACGGCTCGCCCTTCACCGCCGACGACGTGGTTTTCACTTTCAATTACGTGCTGACGCCGGAAGCGAAGGTGGTGACCAAGCAGAACGTCGAATGGATGGCCGGGGCCGACAAGATCGACGACTACACGGTGCGCGTCCGTCTGAAGGGCCCGTTCCCGGCGGCGCTGGAATATCTGTCCGGCCCGACGCCGATCTATCCCGCCGCCTATTTCAAGAAGGTCGGGCTGGACGGCTTCTCCAGGGCGCCCATCGGCACCGGCCCCTACCGCGTCACCGCGGTGGAGAACGGCAAGGGCGTGCTGATGGAGAAGTACAAGGACTATTTCAAAGACAGCCCGCTCGGCCAGCCCGCCATCGGCAAGATCCAGTTCCGCGTCATCCCCGACGGCGAAACCCGCATGGCCGAGTTGATGACCGGCGGCGTCGACTGGATCTGGCGCGTGCCGAAGGATCAGGCGGACCAGTTGAAGGCGGTGCCGAACATCACCGTGCTGTCGGCCGAAACGATGCGCGTCGGCTTCCTGCAGTTCGACGCCGCCGGCCGCACCGCCGCCGACACGCCGATGAAGAAGGAGAAGGTGCGCCAGGCCGTCGCTTACGCCATCGACCGTCAGGCGATGGTCAAGAATCTGGCCGGCGAGGGCGCGCGGGTGATGCATTCCGCCTGCTTCATCGATCAGACCGGCTGCACCGACGACGGCGTTCCGCGCTACGAATACAATCCGGAGAAGGCGAAGAAGCTGCTGGCCGAGGCCGGCTATCCGGACGGCTTCGACACCGATCTCTACGCCTATCGCGAGCGCGACTATGCCGAGGCAGTCATCGGTTATCTGCGCGCGGTCGGCATCCGCGCCAACCTGCGCTTCCTGAAATACGCGGCGATGCGCGAGGCCGCCCGCGCCGGCAAGGTTCCGCTGGAGTACCAGACCTGGGGCTCCTTCTCGGTCAACGACGCCTCAGCCTTCACCGGCGTGTGGTTCAAGGAGAACGAGGACGACATGAGCCGCGATCCCAAGGTCAAGGCTCTGCTCGAAAAAGCCGATACGACCATCGACGCAGCGGCGCGAAAGGAGCTCTACAAGGAAGCGCTGTCGATGATCGCGCAGAAGGCCTATCTGCTGCCGCTGTTCTCCTATCCCAGCAATTACGCCTTCACCTCCGACCTCGCCTTCACCGCACAGCCGGACGAGCTTCCGCGCTTCTACGCCGCTCACTGGAAGTGAGGCCGCGGCGGCGGGCCGGCCTGGTTGAAAGCCGGCCCGCAGCGCCTCTCCGCACGCTCCTTTTCAGGAGACCGCCATGCTCGCCTTCCTGCTTCGCCGGCTCGCCGTGGCGCTGTCGGTGGTGCTGACCGTATCGGTCATCGCCTTCCTGCTTCTGCATCTGTCCGGCGACCTCGCCACCGACCTCGCCGGTCCCGAGGCGTCGCCCGAACAGGTGGCGCAGGTTCGGGCCGAATATGGCCTGGACCAGCCCCTCGCCGTCCAGTACGGCCATTGGCTGGCCGGCGCCGTCCGGTTCGATTTCGGCCAGTCCTTCTATTTCCGGGAGTCGGTGGCGTCGCTGGTCGGCGGCCGTATTCCGATCACGCTGAAACTCGGCGCCATTGCGCTCGGCCTCGCCCTGCTCTTCGCCATCCCGCTGGGGGCGCTGGCCGCCGTGAAGCGCGGCAGCTGGTTCGACCGTGCGACGCTGGCCTTCTGCGCGCTGGGGCAGGCGGTGCCGACCTTCTGGCTCGGCCTGACTCTCATCATCATCTTCTCGGTGAACCTGCGCTGGCTGCCGGTGTCCGGCAACGCCACCTGGAGCCACTATGTGCTGCCGTCGGTGGCATTGGGCTGGTACGCCATCCCGGCGGTGATGCGGCTGACCCGCAACGGCATGCTGGACGTGATGGCGTCCGACTATATCCGGACGGCACGCGCCAAGGGCCTGCGTCCAAAGACGGTGATCTTCAAGCATGCGCTGCGCAACGCGGTGGTGCCGGTGGTGGCGCTGGCGGCGGTGCAGTTCGGCTTCATGCTCGGCGGCTCCATCGTGGTCGAGGCGGTGTTCTCGATGCAGGGGCTGGGGCAGCTTGCCTGGGAAGCGATCGGGCGCAAGGATTTCCCGGTCGTCCAGGCCATCGTGATGCTGCTGGCCACGATCTACATCCTGCTGACCTTCCTCGCCGACATCCTCAACGCCTGGCTGGACCCAAGGATCCGCGTCGCATGAGCACCACGAGCGCTTCAGGTGCCGCCACCACGGCCGCCGGATTCGACGCCGTTCCGGTCCGCCGGTCGCCGCTGGCCCGCTTCACCAAACGGGCGGCGCGCCACCCCGGTTTCATGGCCGGCGCGTTCATTCTCGCCGTCATCCTGGTGATGTCCATCGGCGCGCCGCTGTTCACCGCCCACGATCCCTATGCGCAGGACATCTCCAAGCGGCTGATCCCGCCGATCTGGCACGCCAAGGGGACCTGGGAGCATTGGCTGGGCACCGACAAGCTGGGGCGCGATTACTTCGCCCGGCTGCTCTATGGCGGGCGCATCTCGCTGATGATCGGCGCGGCGACGGTGCTGCTGTCGGGCGCCATCGGCACGGCGCTGGGCGTCGCCGCCGGCTTCTTCGGCGGGCGGGTCGATCTGGTCATCGGCTACATCATCAACGTGCGGCTGGCGCTGCCGGTGGTGCTGGTGGCGCTGGCGGTGGCGGCGCTGGTCGGCACCTCGCTGAACACGGTCATCGTCGTGCTGGGGCTGCTGCTGTGGGACCGCTTCGCCGTGGTGGCGCGGTCGACGACGCAGCAGATCGCCCACGCCGATTTCGTTTCGGCGGCCCGCGCCATCGGCTGCTCGACCCGGCTGATCGTGTTCTCCGAAGTGCTGCCCAACATCATCAATCCGCTGATCGTGGTCGCCACGCTGGAGATGGCCCATGCCATCCTGCTGGAGGCGGCGCTGTCCTTCCTGGGTCTTGGCGTCCAGCCGCCGCTGCCGTCCTGGGGCCTGATGATCTCGGAGGGCAAGCAGTACATGTTCTTCAGCCCCTGGGTCATCACCATCCCCGGCGTGGCGCTGGTGGCGCTGGTCCTGGGCATCAACCTTCTGGGCGACGGCCTGCGCGACGTCACCGCCCCCGATAACCGGAGCTGACGGCCATGCCCCTGCTCGACGTCGATCACCTCACCATCGAGATCCCCACCGAGGCCGGACTGCTGAATGCCGTCAACGGGGTCTCCTTCACGCTGGAGCGCGGCGAGACGCTGGCCATCGTCGGCGAGAGCGGGTCGGGCAAGTCGCTGACCTCGCTGGCGCTGATGGACCTGCTGCCGTCCCGGGCGGTGCGCAAGGCGCGGTCCATGCGCTTCGACGGCATCGACCTGATGGCGGTCGGCCAGCGCAAGATGGAGGATCTGCGCGGCGACCGCATGGCGATGATCTTCCAGGAGCCGATGACCTCGCTGAACCCGGCCTACACCGTCGGCGACCAGCTGATCGAGGCGCTGCGCCGTCATCGTCCGGTCAGCCGGGCGGTGGCGCGGGAGCGGGCGGTCCATCTGCTGGAGCGGGTCGGCATCACCGCCGCCTCCTCCCGCCTCGGACAATATCCGCACCAGCTGTCGGGCGGCCTGCGCCAGCGGGTGATGATCGCCATGGGGCTGATGTGCGAACCGGATCTGATCATCGCCGACGAGCCGACCACCGCGCTGGACGTGACGATCCAGGCGCAGATCCTGATGCTGTTGCGCGACATCCAGCGCGAGTTCGGCATGGGGCTGATCCTGGTCACCCACGATCTGGGAGTGGTCGCCCGCGTCGCCACCAAGGTGGCGGTGATGTATGCCGGCCGGCTGGTCGAGACCGGCCCGGTCGAGGCGGTGTTCGGCGCCCCCAGCCACCCCTACACCCAGGGGCTGCTGCGCGCCATCCCGGTCCCCGGCCGCACCCGGCCGGGCGAGCCGCTGGGCACCATTCCGGGGCAGGTGCCGAACCTGATCGGCCCGCTTACCGGCTGCGCCTTCCGCAACCGCTGCGACCACGCCACCGACGCCTGTGCCGCCGCCATTCCGGAGCGGGATCTCGGCCCCGGCCACCGCATGGCCTGCGTGCTCGACCCCGTCGCCACCGCTGCTTGACCGCCTTCCTTGACCGGAGACCGACCATGACCGTTCCGGTGCTCGAACTCGAAAACGTCACCAAGATCTATCCGGTGCCGCAGGGGATGTTCAAACCCCGGGCGATGCTGACCGCCGTCGGCGGGGTGTCGCTGAGCGTCGCCCGCGGCGAGGTGCATGCGCTGGTCGGCGAAAGCGGATCGGGCAAATCGACGCTGGCAAAGATGCTGCTGGGGCTGACCAAGCCGACCTCCGGCGAGATCCGCATCGACGGCGTGCCCATCGCGAAGACCGACCGCCGCGACGTGGCGCGCCGCATCCAGCCGGTGTTCCAGGATCCCTATTCCTCGCTGAACCCGCGCAAATCGGTGGCCGACCTGATCGCCCTGCCGCTGGTCGCCCACCGCATCGGCACGTCGGAAAGCCGGCAGAAGACGGTGGCGGAGATGCTGGACGCGGTCGGGCTGCCGCGCCGGATGATCGACGCCTATCCCGGCCAGATGTCGGGCGGGCAGCGCCAGCGCGTCGCCATCGCCCGCGCGCTGGTCATGCGGCCCGACGTGCTGATCTGCGACGAGCCGACCTCGGCGCTCGACGTGTCGGTGCAGGCGCAGATCCTGAACCTGCTGATGGATCTGAAGCGCGAGTTCAACCTGACCTACTTCTTCATCAGCCACAACCTCGCGGTGGTCGAGCATCTCGCCGACCGTGTGGCGGTGATGTATCTCGGCCGCATCGTCGAGGAACGCGGGCGCGAGGCGCTGTTCACCCACGCCAGCCATCCCTATTCCCGCGCGCTGCTCGACTGCGTGCTGACGCCCGATCCGACGTTGGGCATGCCCGACACGGTGATTTCCGGCTCCTTCCCCAACCCGATCGCGCCGCCGCCCGGCTGCGCCTTCCACCCGCGCTGTCCGCGCGCCACCGACCGCTGCCACTCCCAGGCGCCCGGCCCCGTGCCGGTCGCCGACGGTGTCGCCGCCTGCCATTACGCTGCCTAAAGACCCATCCCCCACACCCGAGTTCCGCCATGACCCATCAGCCATCGCGTGACGGCGCCATTGCGCGCGCCGCCCATCATTTCGCGTCCGGCGCCTTCCTGGCCGACCTGACGCGGCGTGTCGCCATCAAGTCGGAAAGCCAGTCGTCCGACCGTGGGGCGGAGCTGCATGCCTATCTGGACGAGGAGATGATCCCGTCGCTGGGCAAGCTCGGCTTCACCGGCACCATCGTGGAGAACCCGGTCGCCGGGCGCGGGCCGTTCCTGATCGCCGAGCGCCACGAGGCCGACCATCTGCCGACCGTGCTGATCTATGGCCATGGCGACGTGGTGCCGGGCCATGAGGGACGCTGGCGCGACGGCATCGATCCGTGGACGGTGACGGTGCAGGGCGACCGCTGGTACGGCCGCGGCACCGCCGACAACAAGGGCCAGCATTCCGTCAACATCGCGGCGCTGGCCCAGGTGATGGCGGAGCGCGGCGGCAGCCTGGGTTTCAACGCCAAGTTCGTGATCGAGATGGGCGAGGAGGCGGGATCGCCCGGCCTGCGCGCGCTCGCCGAAAGCCATGGCGAGGATCTCTCCGCCGACGTGCTGATCGCGTCGGACGGGCCGCGGGTGATCGCGGAGCGGCCGACCGTGTTCCTCGGCTCGCGCGGCGCCATCAATTTCGAACTGACTGTCGATCTGCGCAAGGGCGCCCACCATTCAGGCAACTGGGGCGGGTTGCTCGCCAATCCCGGCACCATCCTCGCCAACGCCATCGCCTCGCTGATCGACGGGCAGGGGCGGATCAGGCTGGATGCTCTGAAGCCGGCCGGCATTCCGCCGGCGGTCAAGGCCGCCATCGCCGATCTTCAGGTCGGCGGCGGACCGAACGATCCGGAGATCGACCGTGAGTGGGGCGAGCCGGGCCTGACGCCGGAGGAACGGGTGTTCGGCTGGAACGCGCTGGAGGTGCTGGCCTTCGAGACCGGCAATCCGCGCGCGCCGGTCAATGCCGTGCCGGGCATCGCCAAGGCGACGCTGCAACTGCGTTTCGTCGTCGGCACCGATCCGACGACGGTGATCGACGCCGTGCGCGCCCATCTCGCCGCCAACGGCTTCGACCGGGTGCAGGTGACGCCCAGCCGCATGGAGGCCTTCACCGCCACCCGCCTGGATCCCAACGACCCGTGGGTGGGCTGGGCGCTGGACTCGCTGGCGCGGACCACGGGCAAGAAGCCGGCGCTGTTGCCCAACCTGGGCGGCTCGATTCCGAACGATGTCTTCTCCGAGATTCTGGGGCTGCCGACCATCTGGGTGCCGCATTCCTACCCGGCCTGCTCCCAGCATGCGCCCGACGAGCACCTGTTGGGCCCCGTCGTCGAGGAGGCCCTGCGGGTGATGGCCGGGCTGTTCTGGGACCTGGGCGAGACCGGCCCCGCCATCCGGGACGCTCGCAAGGAGGCCCGCCGCGCATGACCCCGCTCGCCCAACGCGCCAGCGACTGGCTGGCAACCCGCCGCGCGGAGATGGAGGACATGCTCCAGCGCATCGTCGACATCGATTCCGGCAGCCGCGACGGCGTCGGCATCGATGCGGTCGGCGACATCATGGCCGCGATGCTGGAGGCCGACGGCATCGCCGTGACGCGCATCCCCAACGAGACCTACGGCGCCGTACTGAAGGCCAACATTCCCGGTGCCGAGGGCGGAGCGCCGGTGCTGGTGATGGGGCACCGCGACACCGTCTATCCCAAGGGAACGGTCGCCGCCCGGCCCTTCACCCGCGACGGCGACACCGCGCGCGGGCCGGGGGTGGCCGACATGAAGGGCGGGCTGGTCGTCGACGTCTTCGTGCTGCGGGCGCTGAAGGCGGCGGGCGGCACCGGCTTTCCGCTGATCGGCCTGTTCACCGCCGACGAGGAGATCGGTTCGCCCTCAGGCCGGAAGATCATCGAGGAGGTGGCGCGCGGGGCGCGGGCCGCCTTCAACGCCGAACCGGGGCGGGTGTCGGGCAATGTGGTCACCGCGCGCAAGGGCGGGCTGACGCTGGACATCACGGTGACCGGACGGGCGGCGCATTCCGGCGTCAACCATGCCGACGGGGCGAGCGCCATCGGCGCGCTGGCGGCGAAGATCACCGCGCTGCATGCGCTGACCGACTATGACAGCGGCATCACCACCAATGTCGGCGTCATCCGCGGCGGCCGGACCCACAACACCGTCGCCGACCATGCGGAGGCGGCGCTGGACATCCGCTTCCGCTCGGTCGAGCAACTCGACGGCATCCTGGCGCGGGTGGAGGCGATCCTGGCGGCGGAAGACGTGCCGGGCACCAGCGCGTCCTATCAGCGGGGACACCTGTTCATGCCGCTGGAGGAGCAGCATTCGGCCGATCTGTTCGCCCGCTACAAGGCGGCGGCGGCGGAGGTCGGTTTCGAGGTCGATGGCGAGTTCACCGGCGGCTGCGCCGACTCCGGCTTCACCGGGGCGCTGGGCGTGCCCTCGCTGTGCGGGCTGGGGCCGGTCGGCGGAGCGGCGCACACGGAGCGGGAATGGTGCCGGCTCGAAACGCTGGTGCCGCGCGCCCAGGCGCTGGCGGTCACCATTGCGGGGTTGGAGGGGTGAAATAATCGCCCTCTCCCGTCCCGGGAGAGGGAGGGGACCCACGAAGTGGGGAGGGTGAGGGGTGATCCAAAAATCCCAAACCTCATGGTTCCTTGGATCACCCCTCACCCTTCCCATGCTCCGCATGGGCCCCTTCCCTCTCCCGGGGCGGGAGAGGGAGCTTTGATTGCTCGACTTCTCAGCCGTTGCGATAGGTATAGCTGTAGCCGTTCAGCGCCGGGGCGCCGCCGAGGTGGGCGTAGAGGACCTTCGAGCCTTCAGGGAAATAGCCCTTCTTCACGAGGTCGATCATGCCCTGCATCGACTTGCCCTCATAGACCGGGTCGGTGATCATCGCCTCGGTGCGGGCGGCGAGGCGGATCGCCTCGTTGGTCTCGGCGCTTGGTACGCCGTAGGCCGGATAGGCGTAGTCTTCGAGGATGACGATCTCGTCGTCGCGGACCTTGCGGCCGAGTTCGACCAGTTCGGCGGTGTTGTCGACGATCTGGCGGACCTGGGCGCGGGTCTGCTCCGGGGTGCCGGAGGCGTCGATGCCGATCACGCGGTCGGCGCGGTCGTCGGCGGCGAAGCCGACGATCATGCCGCCCTGGGTCGAGCCGGTCACCACGCAGACGACGATGTAGTCGAACTTGAAGCCGAGGTCGGCCTCCTGCTTGCGGACCTCTTCGGCGAAGTTGACGTAGCCGAGACCGCCATACTTGTGGACCGAGCCGCCGGCCGGAATGCCGTAGGGCCTGCCGCCGGCATCCTTCACCGACTGGATGGCGTCTTCCCAGCTCTTGCGGATGCCGATGTCGAAGCCGTCCGAAACGATGCGGCTGTCGGCGCCCATCAGGCGGGTCAGCAGGATGTTGCCGACGCGGTCATAGACGGCGTCCTCGTGCGGGACCCAGCTTTCCTGGACCACCACGCACTTCATGCCGAGCTTCGCCGCGGTCGCCGCCACCATGCGGGTGTGGTTCGACTGCACGCCGCCGATCGACACCAGCGTGTCGGCGCCGGCCGCGATGGCGTCGGGAACGATGTATTCCAGCTTGCGCAGCTTGTTGCCGCCCATGGCGAGGCCCGAGTTGCAGTCGTCGCGCTTGGCGTAGATCTGGACCTTGCCGCCGAGCGCCTCGGTCAGGCGCGGCAGATGTTCGATGGGAGTCGGGCCGAAGGTGAGCGGATAACGTTCGAAGCGATCGAGGCGCAGCATGGCGGGGCTCCACTGTCTAGGTGAAGGGACGGTATCACCGCCGGAATGAAAGGTGCTCTCGAACTTCGCTGGAGAATTGCCGCCAAATGCTTTTAAACTGCCATTGGATAAGGCATTTTTTACAAAAAGCCGGGGCAAAATGAGAGAAACCGTCACCACAGATGAACTGAGCCCCACGGATCGCAAGATTCTCCAGCATCTTCAACGGGATGGCCGGATGACCAACGCCGATCTGGCGGCGGCGGTCAATCTCAGCCCGGCCACCTGCCACCGCCACACCCAGCGTCTGTTCGCCGAGGGCTACATCCGCTCCGTCCGGGCCGAGATCGAGCCGGCGAAGGTCGACCGCGGCACGCTGGTGATGGTCGGCGTTGAACTCGACCGCTCGACCCCGGAGAGTTTCGCCGAGTTCGAGCGGGCGATCCGCAAGCTGCCCTTCGTGCTCGATTGCCATCTGGTCGCCGGGGATTTCGATTTCTTCCTGAAGATCCGGGTCAGCGACATCGCGGACTTCAACCGCCTGCACGGGCAGGAGCTGATCGCGCTGCCCGGCGTGCGGCAGACGCGCACCTTCTTTGTCATGAAGGAGGTGATCGACAACGCGATGCTGGATTTCTGAGCGCGTCAGGACGAACGCGCCAGCAGTCCTTCGGCCAGGAAGCGGAATGCCTCGACGGCCTTGGCGAGGACATCCTGCGGATCGTCGCTGGCCGCCACCCAGAGGGCGGCGTTCAATGCCGCGCCATTCAACAGCCGGGCGGCCGCTTCGGGATCGAGAGGCCTGACGATCCCCTGCGCGATCAGCCGCTCCACCGCCAGCCGGGTGGTCTCCAGGCAGCGGTTCTGGCTTGGCCATTGCGAGGGATCGCCCAGGAAGGCCGGGCCGTCGAGCAGCACGATGCGCTGGACCTCGGGTTCGAGAGCCATCTCGATATAAGCGACGCCTTCCGCCAGCAGCCCATCCCAGTCATTTCCGGCTTGGGTTCCGATGTCGTGTGCGCGCGTCGCCATTTCCGCGTCGAGCTGGTCGACCACCGCCTGGAGAAGGCCGCGCTTGTCGCCGAAATTGTGATACAGGGCGCCGCGCGTCAGCCCGGCCTCGGCCGTCAGGTCATCCATCGATGCGGCGGCGAAACCCTTTTCGGCGAAGGCCTTGCGCGCGGACGCGATCAGCTTGGCGCGGGTTTCTTCCATCATTTCAGAGCGTCGCTTGCCAGCCATCGCCTTCTCCGCTGATTTCGCATACGCCTCGTATATGGGTTGACATACGGAGCGTATGTGTGTTGGCATTCACATACGTGGCGTATATCAACTCGCGCCCGCAGTGTGAAGCCCGAAGCCGGCCAGTCCGGCGAGCAAAGAGGAAAAAGACCATGGCTCAACGCGAAGCGATCACTCCGGCCAATCGGCATGCGCTTTATGACAATCATCGCTATTCGGCGGCGATCCGCTCGGGCGACCTTCTGTTCGTGTCGGGACAGGTGGGCAGCCGTGACGACGGATCGCCGGAACCCGACTTTGAACGACAGGTTCAGTTGGCCTTCGACAATCTCACCAATGTGCTGAAGACTGCCGGCTGCACTTTCGGCGATATCGTCGACATCACCACCTTCCACACCGATCCGGCAAACCAGATCGAGACCGTCATGGCGGTCCGGGAAAAGGTGATCGGCGATCCTCCCTATCCGAACTGGACAGCGGTCGGGGTGACCTGGCTGGCGGGATTCGACTTCGAAATCAAGGTCATCGCCCGTATTCCAGAGGGGGCGTCCGTCTCGTGACGGTGACTGTCTGAGAGCCTGACTGCTTATCAGTTTTCGATCCTGCCTGTGGTGCAGGCCACAGCGGACGGCAGTTGGTTGCGGCAGGATGGGCGTCTCCCCGGCTCCGGCCCTTTTCGCGGAGGAAACGCCCGATGCGCCGCCTTGCCGCCGTCATGCTTTGCCTGTCCGTCCTCGCGGCGATCCCCGCCGCCGTCCGGCCGGCCGCCGCGTTCGAGGTGCAGTCCGGCGGCATTCCGCTGTCGGCTGCCGCCGTCTCCATGCTGGCGAACCGGGCCGGCGCCGCGCAGCCGACCGCAAGCGGTGCCGGCGGCGCCTTTCCGCCCTGGATGGGCGGCGGCCGGAGCGAGGCCGTCGGTGCCGGGCTGCCGGGGATGAAAGGTGTCGGCTTGCCGCCGCCCGGCCGGGCGGCAGCTCCGGCGGGCGCCGACCGGGCGGCGATGAACGAGCAGCTGTTCGGGATCCGGCGCTGAGCGGCGATGGCCGCAATGATGGGGAAGGCGGCCGCATTTCTCCGCCTATTCGGAAGAAGGCGCCGCAGATCCGCTTCGTTTCGAACGGGATGGGATTACCCAATAATTCGGGGGGACCCTGCTTCCCGGCGGAAGACTAAGATCGACGTCATCGGACAAAGGGCAATGAAGAACACAGGGGGACATCATGCTGCGGACTGCCATGATCGCAGTCGGCGCCCTGCTGCTTCTGCCGCTGTTTCTGGCTGGGCAGGGATTGGCCGACCGGGCGAAAGCGCCCGAAGACGCGCGTGCCTACATCCTGTGGCCTCCCAACGGGGCGGTCATCAATGGCGGGAAGCTTTGGGTGCGCATGGGGCTCCAGAACATGGGGGTGGCGCCGGCCGGCATCAGCCATGCAGACACCGGACACCATCACCTGCTGGTCGACACCGACCTGACGAACCCGGACGAGCCGATCCCCAACGACAAGCAGCACCTGCATTTCGGCGCCGGCCAGACCGAGGCGCGGCTTGAGCTTCCGCCGGGAGTCCACACGCTGCAGATGGTGCTGGGCGACGCCGAGCATGTTCCGCACAACCCGCCGGTGATGTCGGACAAGGTGACCATCACCGTCCGCTGACCGGTCCCATCCGGTTCATGTCCGCCAGGGAGGGCATCATGAAGACAGGATTGCCAAATATTGCGACCGGTCCCGCACCGTGCGCCGCCCGGATGGCGGTGCTTTGGGCTGCGCTGGCGGTCGCACCGCTGGTCTGCGCGGCGACCCCGGCGGCTGCCGAAGAAGCGTCCGGCGCACACAGTGCCGATCATAAGGCCGATCAGAACGCCACCGCCACTCCGCAGCGGACGCCCGGCCGCAAGGATGCCTGGCTCTACATCGGCTGGCCCAACAACGGCGAGGTGGTGGGAACGCGGTTCAAGGTGTGGTTCGGGCTGCGGAATTTCGGGGTCGCGCCGGCCGGCGTGCGCAAGGACGGCACCGGGCACCATCACCTGCTGGTCGACACCGACCTGAAGAACTTCGACGAACCGATTCCCAACGACAAGCAGCACCTGCATTTCGGCAAGGGCCAGACCGAAACGGTGCTGGAACTGCCGCCGGGACGGCACACGCTGCAGCTGGTCCTGGCCGACGCCGACCATGTGCCGCACGACCCGCCGATCATGTCGAAGAAGATCACCATCACGGTCCGGGCCGATCGCGGCCAGCAAGTGTCGGAGCGGTGACGGTCCGAAGCCGCAAAGCGTGAAACCCATGGCGGGGACCGGACGCACCAACCCAGAGGAGACAGCGCCGATGAGCATGGTCGGGTTCCTTGGTTCCGCCGTGGTTTCCGTCGGCCTGACGCTGACGCTGGGCGGCTGCTTCACCTCCGGCGAGATGGCGCGCGTGGTGCAGCAGCCGAAGACCCCGGCGGTCCGCACCATCAGCAGCTTCAGCGAGGCGCTGCGCTGCATGGACAGGCTGCTGTGGACCCACGGCAAGCGCGATATCTACATCACCGCCAACGGCCTGCCCGACGCCACCGGCCGGGTGGCCGGCGGCACCAAGGAGATGCTGATCACCGCCGTCTCCCGCATGTCGGAGACCTCCAACGCCTTCCGCTTCGTCGATTTCGAACCGGCGCTGGACGATGTCAATGCTCTGTACTGGATGATCGGCGTGCAGCCGAACTTCCGCGCGCCGTCCTACTACATCCGCGGCGCCATCACCCAGCTGGACGACAATGTGGTCAGCGAGGCGGCGGGGGCCGGGCTGTCCCTGCCCAAGCTGGACATCGGCGTGTCGGCCGATCAGGTGGTGTCGATGGTCTCGGTCGACCTGAATGTCGGGGAGCTGGTGACCCGCCAGATCATCCCCGGCATGTCGGCGTCCAACACGCTGGCCGTGGTGTCGTCGGGGCGCGGGGCGGATGCCGGCGGGGTGATCGGCAAGGCCGGCCTGTCCTTCAACATCTCGCTGAACCGGTCGGAAGGGCTGCACCAGGGCGTGCGCACGCTGGTCGAACTCAGCACCATCGAGGTGCTGGGCAAGCTGACCCGCGTGCCCTACTGGCAATGCCTGGGCATCGACCAGACCAACCCCGCCTTCATGGCGGAGGCGCGCGGCTGGTTCGACGGCATGGCGCCGGCGGAGCGCGTCACCTTCACACAGCGCGCGCTGTCGGCGCAGGGCTATTACGACGGCCCCGTCAACGGGCAGCTCGACCAGCGGACCGCCGAAGCGGTCGGGCGTTTCCAGGCCGACCACGACCTGATCGCCACCGGCCGCATCGACTTCGACCTCTACCAGCGCCTGCTCGCCAAGCCGCCGGCCGAGGGCGGGGCGCCGCCGGCCCGGCTGCAAAGCGTCAGCAATGCCGGCGGCGAGGGGCTGCCGCGCGCCCAGCCGTCGCCGGCCCGGCTCGACCTGCTGTTGTCGTCGGACCGCGGGCCGGCACCGCGCTACCGCGCCGGGGAGGCGCTGGTGGTGCGGATGCAGCCGACGGCGGACGGCTTCGTCTACTGCTATTACCGCGATGCCGCCGGCACGGTCTCCCGCATTTTCCCCAACCGTTTCCAGCCCGACGCCTTCGTCGAGGCCGGCCGGCAGGTGGAGATCCCGCCCGGCGTGCAGAAGCCCTTCAACCTGCGCATGGACCGGCCGGGGGCGGAGGAGACGGTGGCCTGCGTTCTGTCCCATGACGAGATCGGCCTGCGCATCCCGGAAGCGTTCAAGAGCGAGGATCTGCAGCCCATTCCCGGCGCCGCCCTGGACGACGTCATCAACGCCTTCGCCACGGCGAAGGGCAGCGACGCCCGCGCCAAGCGGCTGACGGTGAAGGTGCTGCCCGGCACGCTGGCGCAGGGGGAGTGAAGCCCAGGCCATTTTGGAAAACGGGGCCGACTGTTGGCCGGCTCACAGCGCGGGGGAGGGGGTGGCGCTAGAACCAGGGGCAACGCCGTTCCTTCTCCTGCCCATGGAGCCTCAAATGACCAAATCCACTCTGTTCCATGCTGTGGCCGCCACCCTGCCGATGCTGGCCGTCTGGGCCGGTCCGGCATCCGCCCAGACGGTGGAGGGCTCCGGCCAGTCGAAGGTGATGATGTTCGACCGGCCGCCCAGCGTGGAGGAACTGCGCGAGGTGGTGTCACCGGAACCGAAGATCCGCACCCGCAGCATCGAGATCATCGGCGGTGCGGCCGGTGCCGCCGCCAAGCGCCCCCGCCCCATCGACGAGATCAATTACGGCACGGCCCCCCTGCCGACGGCGGCGCAGCCGGCCCCCCAGGCGGAGATGCAGCCGGTCGCCCAGCCAACTCCGCAGCCGGCACCGAGCCGTCCCGCGCACAAGCATCGCCGCCAGGAGGTGCGGATGGAGGCAGCCGCCGAACCCGCCCCGGCCCCGGCCGCCGAGCCGGAGGCGGCGCCGCAGGCCTTCGGATTCCGCATCAACTTCGCCCTCAATTCGGCCGAGATCCCGGCGGAGTCCGCCTCCTACATCGACTCCGTCGGGGCGCTGATGAAGGAGGATCCGAGCCTGGGGCTGACGGTGGAGGGCCACACCGACGCCAGCGGCAGCCTCGCCTACAACATGCTGCTGTCGCAGCGCCGCGCGGTGTCGGTGGGCGAGTATCTGGTTCGCGTCCATCAGATCGATCCCAAGCGCATAACCGTCGACGGCAAGGGGCCGACCGAACCGCTCGCCGCCAACCCCTATGACGGCCGCAACCGGCGCGTCGAATTCAAGCCGACCCATTGAGCGGCGGCCGGAACGGAGGGCGATGCCATGAAACACGCCTTGCTCCTGGTCATTTGTCTCGGGCTTGCCGCCACCACCGGGGCCGACGCCACGGTGGTCCGGAAGAAGGATGGCGAAAGCTCCGGGGCGGCGAGCGGCGGTGTCGATGTCGCCCCCGCCGGCAAGCGGGTCCGGGTCCAGTGCTGGCAGGACGGCCACAAGATCATCGACGAAGCGGACCTTGCCGTCGTCTCGCTCAGCATCGCCAGCCAGATGAACGGGCTGCGCTTCCGCAGAAACGGCGCGACGGACGGGGCGGTGTCGGTGGTGACGCAGTCGCGCACCGCCTGCCTGCTCTCCCCCGACGACGGACGGGAGCGCAGCCGCGACTGATCCGCCTCCCAACCAGGCCCCCCAACCAGAAGGTGACAACCATGTTCAAGCGATCCATTTCCCATGCGTTCGGCGCCGCCGTTCTTGCGCTGGGCTGCGGCCATGCCGCCGGGGTGCGGGCGGAGGCCGTGGTCGTGTCGTCCAGCGCGCCCGGCTTCGTTCAGGGCCAGTTGGTCGCCGACGGGCAGGCCTTGCGGCTCCCCGATGGGGCGAATGCCACGCTGTTGTTCGCCAATGGGCGGCTGCTGCGGCTGCGCGGTCCCTATGACGGTGTGCCCGACGACAGGGCCGACAGTGCGGTTTCGGCCCGTGCCGGCCCCGGCGACGACCGCTTCATGCAGAGCGACCTGGGGGCGGCACGCGCCCTTGGGAACCCGCTGGACGCGGCGCTGGAGCGGGCGCTGGCGATCGACCCGTCGGCGTCCGGCGTCCAGTGCGTCAAGGCGGGAAGCCCGCCCGCGCTGCGCCGCCCGGCCGAGCCGGGGCTGGACCGCCTGATCTTGCAGGACATGGCGGGTGGGGAGCGTGCGACGGTCAATTGGGCGAACGACGGTCCGGCGCCCTGGCCGCGGTCCCTGCCGCTGGCGGACGGGACCGACATCGGCGCGCTGCGGCCGGATGGAACCCTGGTCGGCACGGTGCGTGTCCGCATGGTCGGAGCGACGGGCGGGGCGGCGCTGGCGGTGGGCATGGCCTCGGCCGGCTGCGCCGGGCAGATCGCCGCGGCGATGGCGGCCCTGCGCGACGCGACTGTGCCGCTCGACCTCTTCCTCTCGACGGATCACGGCGGCGGACCCGCCTACCGGCCGGGCGAGGACATCCGCCTGCTGGTCCAGACCGACCGCGACGCCCATCTCTATTGCTATCTGCGCAACGCGCGCGCTCAACTGATCCCGATCTTCCCGGCCGGCGCCGCGATGAGCGCCCGGGTGGCGGGCAATGTGCCGCTCAGCCTGTCAGGCGACCGCATGCCGCTGCGCGCCGGGGAGGGGCCTGCCGATCTGGAGGTGCGCTGCATCGCCGCCAGCCGCAACCTGGACGACGAGATGCCCGGCCGCTCCGCCGCCTTCCGCCCGCTGTCCGAGGAGGCCGCCGTCCAGCTCGACCGCGCGGTGTCGCGCCTGCGCGAGACCGAAGTGGCCTCCGCCCAACTGTTCCTGAAGGTCCGGTGAGGGGCGCATGGACGGTGCGCCGGCGACACGGCGGGGAGGGCCGCAAGGGAGGCAGCAGTCCTCCCCCATCGCGGGGCCGGCGGCGGAGGATCGGCCGGCATCCGGCCGGCACCGCTGGCCGGGAGGCTGGCTGACCCTGGCCATCGTGCTGGGCAGCGCCCTGATGGCGCTCGCCGCCGCGCGGCTGGTGCCGCCGTTGCGCACCGCGGACGAGAGTTTGGCCGACCGGATGATTGCCACGGCCGCCCCGCCCCAGCCGCAGCATCCGGCCATCGCGCTGGTGCTGTTTGGGGAGGACAGTTTCGCCGGGCTTGCCTGCCGGTCGCCGGTGGATCGCGGCATGCTGGCCGACATCATCGGCGTGCTGGAGGCGGCCCGGGTCCGTGCCATCGGGATCGACGTGCTGTTCGACCAACCGACCTTGCCGGCCTTGGACGAGCGGCTGCGCCGCGCCATGCTCGGCGCGACGGTCCCGGTGGTGGCGATCACCGCACTGGACCAGACGCCGTTGACCGAGCGGCAGCGCCGCTTCCTCGGCGAGTTCACCGACGGGCTGCCGCGCGGCCATGCCAATCTGGCAAAGGACCGGCTGGACGCCGCCGTGCGCTGGCACGTTCCCTTCGGCGGCGACGGCACGCCCAGTCTGCCGGTGCAGCTCGCCCGGCTCGGCGGTGTGTCCGGAGTTCCGGCGGAGCCGTTCCGCATCGACTGGCACGGCCGGCCCGATGGCGCCACCACCCCGTTTCCGATCTATCCCGCCGAGGCGGTCGCCGTTCTGCCGAAGAGCTGGCTGACCGGGCGGACGGTGCTGGTGGGCACGGCGCTGGCCGGCATCGATCAGCACCGCACGCCGCTGTCGTCCGCCGGGGCCTCGACGCCGGGCGTGGAGATCGAGGCGCATGTGCTGGCCCAACTGCTGGACGGCCGGAGCAGCCCGCGGCTTCCCTTTGCCGGGGAGGCGGCGCTGGCTCTGCTGATGGCGGCGGCGGGGGTGGCGCTGGCGATGGCCGGGCTGCCGCTGGGGCTGCTGGCGGGGGCGGGGCTGCTGGTGCCGGCCGGGGCCTGGGCCGGTGCGGCGGCGCTGTTCGCGGCGGGCGGGCCGCTGGTGCCGCTGGTGGCGCCGTCGCTGGCCTGGGGCGCCGGCATCGCCGCGATGACCGTGCAGATGTCGCTGCGCGAACGGGCCGACCGCCGCGTCATGATGCAACTGTTCGCCAACCATGTCTCCCAGCCGGTGGCGGAGGAGATCTGGCGGGAGCGCGCGACCTTCATGGCCGGCAACCGCCCGCGCCCGCAGCAACTGACCGCCACCGTGCTGTTCTCCGACATCGAAGGCTTCACCACCATCTGCGAAGCGCTGGAGCCCGAGCCGCTGATCCGCTGGCTGGAGGGCTATCTGGATGCCATGGTGCGCATCGTCACCGCCAACGAGGGGGTGGTGCTGCGCTTCGTCGGTGATGCGATCCTGGCGGTCTTCGGCGCGCCGGTGGCCCGCACCACCCAGGCGCAGATCGACGCCGACGCCGCCCGCGCCGTCCGCTGCGCCCTGCAGATGGGGCGGGAGCTGGTGGCGCTGAACCACCGGTGGCGGGCGGAAGGGCTGCCGCCGGTGGGGATCCGCGTCGGCCTGTATACCGGCCCCCTGGTGGCCGGCAGCCTGGGTGGGCTGCGGCACAGCGAATATTCGCTGCTGGGCGACACCGCCAACACCGCCGCCCGGCTGGAGGCCTATGGCAAGATGGTGGATGCCCGGTCCTCCCACCATGCCCGGATCATCGTCGGCGATCCGACTTGGCAGGCGGTGCGCGACCGCTGCAAAGCGCTGCCGGTGGGGGAGGTGGCGCTGAAAGGCAAGGTCAAGGCGGTGCGGATTTGGCTGTTGATCGACGATGAGGACGCCGATGGCTCCTAGTGATAATCGTCAGCATTACCCCTCGATACAGGAAGTAATCACTTCGGCCTGCTACCCCCTCTTTTGCCGGGTTTAGGCGGAAGGGGCGGATTGGCAATTGCCTCGTCCATGGGTATGCTTCTTCCAACCATGGCGGGCTGCCGGCAATTTCCGTAAATTCAGCCAAGTTCGTCCGCCATGCGTCGCAAGCCTTTCCGGCGGACCCCCGTGGTCGAGGGGGCCTCTTTGCTCGGGGACGGAGGCGGGGATGATGGGACCGGTCGGACCCTGCCGGACGCTTTTCGCGGTGCTGCTGCTCCTGCTGGTGGTCGCGGTGCCGGGTGGCTTTGCGCATGCGGCCCGTTCGGCGGGCGGCGGGCCAGGGCCGGGGTCCGGCGCGGCGGAAAGCCGGCTGGCGCTGGTGATCGGGGTCAGCAAATACAGCAACGCGCCGGAACTGCTGAACCCGCGCAACGACGCCCGGGCGATCGGCGAAGCGCTGCGAGGGCTGAATTTCACAGTGGACGAGGAGTACGACCTCGACGCCCGCGGCTTCGCCACCGCCCTTCGCCAGTTCGGCATCAAGGCATCGCAGGCCGACGTGGCGGTGATCTTCTATGCCGGGCACGGCATCCAGGTGAACGGCGTCAATTACCTGCTGCCCGCCGACGCCCAGTTGGAGCGCGAACGCGATCTGGTCTATGAGGCGATCCCGCTGAACCTGCCGATGGGGGAGCTGGCCGGGGCGCGCAAGCTGGGCATCCTCATCCTCGACGCCTGCCGCAACAATCCCTTCGTCGACCGCCTGACCCGCAGCGGATCCAATCGCAATCAGGCGCATCCCGGCTTCGGCAGCGTCGACGACACGCCGAGCGACACGCTGGTGGCGATGGCGACCCGCGCCGACCAGCTGGCGGAGGACGGCACCGGCGACCACAGCCCCTTCAGCGCGGCGCTGCTCCAGCATCTGCAGACGCCGGGGCTGGAGCTGAGCCTGTTCTTCCGCAATGTGCGCGACACGGTGAAGCAGGCCACCAACGGCCGGCAGGAGCCGTTCGTCTATGGGTCGCTCGGCGCCACGCCCTTCTACTTCAACCCGCGCCCGCCCAACCGGCCGCCGGTGCTGGGCGAGTTGCGGGCGCTGATCGTACTCGACCACGCAGGGCCGGAGCCGCTGGGGGCCGGCAAGCCGACCGACCCTGACGACGACCAGATGTACGCCCGCGTCACCGGGCTGCCGCGCGGCGGCACCGTCCGCGTCGGGGAACGCAGCGTCTTGATCGGCGACTATCTGACGGTGGAGCAGCTGGCGGCGACCAGCTTCAAGCCCGACGGCAGCTTCCGCGGAGAGGCCGGCGCCTTCGAGTTCCTGGTGGCCGACGGCCGCGGCGGCATGGTCACCGGCACCATCCCGGTCACCATCAAGCCGAGCAACCAGCCGCCGGCCGTGGTGGCGGAGCGCAAGCTGCGCGTCGCCGTCAATCCGATGGGGATCGACGCCCCGGCCGACCCGGACGGCGACCCGCTGACCGTCACCGTCACCGCCGTGCCGGACCGCGGCAGCGTCCATGACGGCGCGGCGGTGGTGAAGCCGGGCGACCGGCTGACCGTCCAGGCGCTGACCGCGCTGACCTTCGACCCGGAGGCCGCGGCCCCCGGACCGGCCGGAACCCTGCGCTACAGCGTCGATGATGGGCGCGGCGGCACCGCCACGGCGAGTGTCAGCGTGGAGATCGCGCCGCCGGGTACACCGCCGGTGGCGGAACTGGAGGACAGCCTGTGGAAGCGCGTGCAGTCCAGCAGGGAGCCCGGCGATTACCAAGCCTTCCTGCAGTTGTTCGGCGGCAGCGGCTATGCCCCCATCGCCCGCCGCCAGCTGGAAACGCTGACCCTCGCCCGCAAGCGGGCGGAAGAGCCGCCGAAGGCGGAGACCAGGCAGGAGGCGGCGAAACAGGATGCGATGTTGGGACCCGGTCTGGAGCCGGCGGAACCCGGACGCTACACCGCCACGGTGGACGGCGTGCTGCGGGCGGCGCCGGCCAACAGTGGCGCGCGGGTCGGCCGGGTGGCGCGCGGATCGGCGGTGCAGGTGCTGGGCCGCGTGCCGGACGGCGGGTGGTATCGCATCGCGCTGGAGGACGGCACCCAGGGCTTTATTGCCGCCAGCCTGTTGAAACACGAACCGCTGCCGGCACAGGCGGCGGCACCTCCCCCGGCGGCACCGCCAGCGGAACCCGTGGTGGAGGCAGCCATCAAACCGCCACCGCCCGAGCCCTCCAAGGTCGAGCCGCAGGTGGCGGCCACCGCGCCGCCCGCACCGGCGCCGAGCAACGGGACGGCGCGCAACCATGGCAACGGCAACAGCTTCCAGGATTGCCCGACCTGTCCGGTGCTGGTGCGGGTGCCGGCGGGCAGCTTCATGATGGGGAACGACAAGGGCGACCCGTCGGAGCGGCCGGTCCACCGCGTCACCATCGCCAAGCCCTTTGCGCTCGGCATGTATGAGGTGACGGTCGGCGAATGGCGCGCCTGCATCCAGGAAGGCGGCTGCACCGACATGCCGCGCATGGTCAACCCCACCGACGGCACGCCCGTCCACAATCTGCATTGGCAGGATGCCCGGGCCTATGTGGCGTGGCTCAGCCGCAAGACCGGACAGCGCTACCGCCTGCCGAGCGAAGCGGAATGGGAGTTCGCCGCGCGCGCCGGCACAACGACGCCCTACTGGTGGGGAGGGGAGAGCGGGACCCATGCCGACTGCGACGGCTGCGGCGGCCCGCACGAGCACCTGACCCCGATCGCGGCCGGCAGCTACAAGGCGAACCCCTTCGGCCTGCACGACATGAACGGCGGCGTGGCGGAATGGGTGGAGGATTGCTGGAACAAGAGCTATCACGGCGCGCCGGACGACGGCAGCGCCTGGACCCGCGGCGACTGCCGCAAGCGGGTGCTGCGCGGCGGCTCCTGGCGCGACAAGCCGGAGGCGATCAACGGCACGGTGCGCAACAGCTACGACATCGACGTGCGCTATCTCACCAACGGCTTCCGGGTGGCGCGCGAGGTGAACTGACGGCGTTCAGCGCTGGACGGTGACGGTGTTCTGGGTCGCGCGGTTGAGCGTGCCGACCGCGGTGTTGGTCACGGTGTTCACGTTGTTGAACTGCACACCGCCATTGGCCAGCGCCGTGGGCAGGTGCGGCAGTGGTCCGGCGGTGCTCATCAGCAGATCCAGCGTCGACGGGCCGGCGGGCTTGGCGGACGGCGCGGGAGCGGGGGCCGGGGCCGGTTCCGGCGCTGGCGCCGGCGAGGCGGGGGCGGCGGTCTCCACCGGGCCGGCGGCGGCGCCGTCGCCGAGCTGCTGCTGGCTGACGTTGCCGTCGCCGAAGGCGAAGTTCAGCGCGCTGTTGAAGTTGTTCACGATGAAGGGCGCGTCGATGATGGTGAAGCCGGGGTCGGGCTGCACCGGTGGCTGGCGGCTGGCGGCCAGCGGCTGGCCCTTGTTGAAGCCGGCGAGATAGCCGGCGTCGCCGCGGATGCGGGTGATCGCCTGCTGGTTCACGGAAGACCGGCGGACCGACGGGTTGGTCACCATCGCGCCGGGGGGTGCGCCACGGGGGGTCGGGTTCACCGACACCGGCAGGCGCGGCGCCTGGGAGAAGGCCTGCGCCATCGCGGCGCCGGGGATCGGGCCGGGCGGAAAGGCGATGCCGCCGGTGACCTGGGCTGCAGCCGTCCCGGCGGTCAGCAGCAGAGCGGCGACCGTGGGAAGAAGGGTGGTACGGGACGACATCGTCATGGGCTCCCTCCGGATCGGCTGCCGGCGCTGGTGGCCGGCTATGGGGAGCAGGGTAGGGCGGATATCTGGGCCGGCGCTGTGGCGCGGCTCACAGGATGGTGTCGATGGGGCGCTTCAGCCGCAGGATTCTCCGATCTCGTCCAGCGCGCGGGTATCGCGGATGACGATATGGCCGGCATCCATTTCGATCACGCCGGCACGCTGCCATTCGTTCAGCAGCTTGTTGACGCTCTCGCGCGACACGCCGACGAGGCAGCCGAGCTGCTGCTGCGACAGCTTGATGTCCAGCCGCAGCCCCTGCGGCCCCGGCTTGCCGAAGGCGTCGCCCAGCCGTTTCAGCGCGCGGGCGAAGCGGGAGGACGCTTCCAGGAACAGCGTGTCCTCCAGATGCTCGCTGGTCGTGCGCAGCCGCTTGCACAGCACGCCGATGATGCGGAAGGCCAGATCGGGCCGCGCCGTCAGCACCGGCATCAGCTGCGACCGGTCAAGGACCAGCAGGTCGGTCTCCTCCAGCGCCACCGCGTCGGCGGTGCGCGGCTCGCCGTCCAGAAGCGCGATCTCGCCGAACAGGCCGCCCTTGTTGATGATGCTCAGAACCAGCTCCTTGCCGTCCATGGAGTGGCAGCAGATCTTCACCCGGCCGCGGATGACCGCCATCATGCTGTCGCCCGGGTCGCCCTTCTGGAAGATCATGGCGCCGCGCGGGTGGTGGGACAGCCGGGCGGTATTGGCCAGACGATGCCGTTCCTCCCGCTCCAGATGCTTGAGCAGGAAATGCCCGGCGAGGACGAGATCCTTGTCGAAGTTGATCCGTATCGCGGTCATGGCCGCCACCCCCTGGCTGACATCGTGGCTGACATCGCGGGCCGCTTCTCCAGCCAGAGAATGGTACGCCTGCAACCGGGCCGCCTTACTCCGTCAAAGGCGGTACGCCGTCGTTGGCGCTGCTGCTCCGTCCGTGCGTGGGACGGACACGAAAAGGGCGGCCGGCGCTGGCCGGTCGCCCTTTGGTTGGAAAGTCAGGGGTTAGCGGAAGATCGCCTTCGGCGGCAATGGCTGCGGGTTCAGAGCACGGTCGCCGCCATAGGTGGGACCCGGTGTGAACCCCGGCAGGATCCGCGTTCCGCAGGTCAGGCAGGGCGGCGGCTTCGGAATGCCGGGGGCCGGCTGGAGGATCAGCGGGCCGAGCGAGGTGGCCCGTGTGTAGGACAGGGTCGGCGTCGCGGCGAACGCCGGTGCCGTGGCGATGGTGGCAAGCGCCAGCGACAGGGTCAAAAGGCGGGACATGGCGGTGTCTCCGGTTCGGTTGCGGTGAAGATCAGTCGATGTCGGGGTCGTCTTCGTCATCCTGTTCGAGGGATCGGGCCTGATGGCCGAAGGGGAAGCCCCGGCGGTCGAAGAGGCCATGCAGGTCGGGGGCGACCGGGCGGGGGAGCAGAAGGGCTTCCGCATCGGGAACGACCTCCGACCGCGGGTCCGACGGCGTGGCGGAGCAACGGGTCAGGCCGTCGAGCATCACGCAGCTCAGCGTTCCCGACCCCCGCATGCAGACGGTCTTGCCGTTGACCGTCTGGCAGGCGAGGGAGCCGGCCTGCACCGGGGCCGACAGGGCCGCGAACAGCAGGATGGGCGCGGTGATGGTCAGGATTGTCGGGAATTTGAGCGGGAGCTTCGGCATCGGTGGCCTCCCGGGTGAGAAGGTAGGGGGTGGGTGTGGGGGATCAGCGGCGCAGGCCGGTCAGCGATTGGCTGGCGCTGTTGCCGAGGCCGGCGGTGACGTTGGTGCCGACACCGACATTGGTGCTGACCAGAGGCCCGCGGCCGCTGAAATTCAGCCCGACCTGTACGCCGCTCCCTTGGGCATTGCCCTGGAAGCCGAGCAGCCTCTGGCCGGCACTGTTGCCGATGCCGGCGGCGACGTTGGTGGCGGTTCCGACATTGGTGCTGACCAGCGGGCTGACGCCGCGGATGGGCGCACCGCCGCCGCCCTGGAGGACGGCGCCCTGCTGCTGCGCCGAGTTGCCGATGCCGGCGCCGACATTGGTGGCGTTGGCGACGTTGGTGTTGACCAGTCCGGGAACGGCCATCATGGAGGGGAAGCCGGGGCCGGCAGCGGATTTGGGCTGCGCCAGGGCGGGGGTGGCGAGCAAGGCGGTGGCGAGAGCGCCCAGAACGATATTGCGGATCATGGCGTGGGTTCCTTCGATGGGGGGTGAGGCTTCGGGCTTCCGCGCCCCGGCTTTCTTGAAGGAAGCTTAGTGAAGTGCCCGGCAGGCTTCTGTGAGCTGACCCACAGTTGACCGGCGTTTTCCGGCAAGGCTCCGGCGGGGCCAAGCGGGCAAAAGAATGCTCCGGCCGGGAACCGGCCGGAGCGAGGTCTGGGGAGGAAGCCTGGAAGGAGTGGGTCCGTTGTCAGCGCTGCTTGACCAGGGCGCTCTGTCCGGCAAAGTTGCCGACGCCGGCCGACAGGTTCTGCATGGAGCTGTGGTTGAAGGGGCCGAGCAGCCCGCCGGAGCGCTGCAGCACGGTACCGTTCTGCAGGGCGGTGTTGCCGATGCCCGCCGCCGTGTTGCCGACATTGGCGACCGAGCCGCCGCTCAGCAGGCCGCCGCTGCGCTGCATCACCGTGGCCATCTGGCCTGCGTTGTTGCCGATGCCGGCGGCGGTATTGCCGATGGTCGCGGCCGAGCCGCCGCCCAACACGCCGCCGCTGCGCTGCTTCACGAAGGCGCCCTGGTTGGCCGTGTTGCCGATGCCGGCGGCGAGGTTCGACACGGTGGCGACGTTCGGCCCGGCGAAGGGACCCTTCGACTTCTGCATGACCAGCGCGCTCTGGTTGGCGGTGTTGCCGATGCCGGCCGCGGTGTTGGAGATGTCGGAGATGTTCTGAGCCATCGCCGGGGCGGCGAACAGGGCGAGCGAAGCGAAGCCGGTCAGCAGGGAGGTGCGGATCATGATCTGGTCTCCTGTCTCGGGGCCGCGGGATGCGGCGTGTTGCCGATGGACAGACCCTACCCAAGACCCGGATTCCGGGATGTGAGCCGCACCACAAACTGCGGACTTTTGTCGATCGGCGCCATTTTGCGTCTGGAGGCGCCGTCTTCGGGGCTCCGCAATCGCGATCCTCAGGCCGAAGCGAGCGCCACCGCGTCGGCACCGGCGGCAAGGCGCATCGGGCAGGACGGATCGGTCGCCGCGCGCCACACCGCTTCCGCGACATCTGAGGCGTTGGTGACCGGACCCGGCTGCTGCCATGCCGTGAAGACGCTTTGCGCCAGGGGCGCATAAGCCTCCGGAATGGCGTCGCGCATGCGGGACCGGGCATTCTCGCCGAAGGAGGTGTCCGGCGCCCGGCCGGGAAGGACCAGATGCGCCCGCACATGGAACGGCTCCAGTTCCAGGGCCAGCGATTCGGTGAAGGCGTTCACCGCCGCCTTGCTCGCCGTGTAGACCGAGAGCAGATGCAGCGGTTTCAGTGTCACGCTGGAGGTGACGTTGACGATGACCCCCGACTTCCGCGCCCTGAATTGCGGCAATAGCGCCTGCGTCATCGCCATGGTGCCGAAGGTGTTGGTCGCGAAGACCTCGCGTACGCTGTTCATCGTCACACCTTCCAGCGCGCCCAGCAGGCCGATGCCGGCATTGTTGACCAGCACATCGACCGATCCGGCCTCTTCCACCGCGCGGCCGATGCTGTCCGCATCGGTGACGTCGAGGCGGAGGATGCGCAGGCGGTCCGAGCGCGGCAGAACATCCTCGCACGGGGTGCGCATGGTGGCGATGACCGTCCAACCGCGGTCGAGGAAATGACGGGCCGTTTCCAGGCCGAAGCCGGACGAGCAGCCGGTGATGAGGATGGTTTTCATGGAATGGCTCCTGGCGAAATGGTGCGAAGCGGAAGATAGACCGCGACGGCTGGACCATCTACAATCGGAAATCCGGAATTCATTTGCAGGAGTCCGAACATGGTCGATCCCCTGGCGCAGGTGGTCAGCCTGCTCCGTCCGAGCGCCTCGTTTTCGAAGCTCACCTATGGGGCCGGCTGCTGGCGGGTCCGGCGGACGGAGGCCGGGCGGCCATTCTACTGTGTGGTCCTCGACGGCTCGTGCCGGCTGAGCCTTGGCGGAGGCGATCCGATCACCCTGGAGGCGGATGACTTCGTGCTGATCCCCGCCGCCAACGAGTTCACGGTGGCGAGCATCGAACCGATGCCGCCGGGGGCCGCCGATACCCGTCCGGTCGAACTGCGGCCGGGAGAGTATCTGCTGGGCAGTCCCGACCGGTCACCGGACGTCTGCAATCTGGTCGGTTACTGCGCCTTCGCGTCGCCCGACGCGGACCTGCTGGTGTCGCTGCTGCCACAACTGGTGCATGTCCGTGGCGAGAAGCGGTTGAGCGCGCTGGTGCGGATGGTGAACGAGGAATCGCGCGCGCTGCGGCCGGCACGCGAGATGATCCTGGCGCGCCTGCTGGAGATTCTGCTGATCGAGGCCCTGCGGTCCACGACGGTGTCCACGGGATCGCCGGGGCTGCTGCGGGGGCTGGGCGACGACCGGCTCGCCGTCGCTCTCCGGCACATCCATGAACGGCCGACCGCGCCCTGGACGGTCGCCCAACTGGCAAAGGAGGCGGCGCTGTCGCGTTCGACCTTCTTCGAGCGGTTCCGGCAGGCGGTCGGCGTCGCCCCCATGGAATATCTGCTGCAATGGCGCATGGCCCTGGCCAAGGACATGCTCCGCCGGCGCGACGGCGGGATCGCCGATGTCGCCGAGCGCGTCGGCTACAGCTCCGCCAGCACGTTCAGCGTCGCCTTCACCCGCCATGTCGGCGTGCCGCCGAAGGTCTATGCGCGCCGGCAGGAGGAGGGGGAGGCAACGCCTGCCGGGGCCGCGATGGCCGGCACTGTGCCGTGAGGATGGCGCCTTATGCCGGTGCGCCGTCGCGGGTCCGCAGCATGCGCAGGGGGTTGTAGGTCAGGACGACGGTTCCGTCCTGCCGCGTCACGCGATTGAGCGTGCGGATCAGGCCGCGGCCCGGCTTCGAGGTCGGGCGGGCTTCGATCACCTCGCAGGCGACATGGATGGTGTCGCCGACGAAGGTCGGCGCCTTCACGTCGATTTCCGCGTTGAGAAAGGCGAGGCCGGTGCGTTGCATGCTGGCGGTCAGCAGGCCTTCGGAAAAGGAATAGACCAGGGCTGCGGGCACGACCCGGCCGGCGATCGCCATATGCTCGCGGTCGGCGGTATTGGTGAACAGCTCCTCGGTGAACCAGCTGAGATTCACGAAAGCGGTGAGGTCGGATTCGGTGATCGTGCGGGCGACCGTGCGGAAGCGCGTGCCGACGGGCAGATCCTCGAAATGGAAGCCGAGCCCGATGGTGGGGCCTTCCGGATTTTGGCTGGCAGTCATGGTGTGTCCCCTTTTGCGGTGATGGCGGTTCCGGCCCGCAGCGGTGGCGGGGCCGGGATCGCTCCGGCAATCGCCGGGCTGAGAAGGAAGGGCAGGGGAGCCGCGCTGATGGCGGCGGCGGCCACCACCAGCGAGGCCCCATATCCCTGCGTGATGTCGTGCAGCAGACCGGAAAGCCATGCCCCCAGCGCCGCGCCGATCGACATGGTGGCGTAGATGCTCCCGAAGATGGTCGCCGAGCCGCCGACAAAAATCCGGCTGGTCAGGGTGGAGACGATGGGACCGCGTGCCCCCTGGGCGATGCCGAACAGCAGCGTGTAGCCGGCAAGCAGGATGGGGCTCGGCCGCCCATACAGCCCGATCAGACAGAGGATGCCGGCCAGCGTGCCGGCGAAGCTCGCCAGCGCCGTGGTGCGGAAGCCGATGCGGTCGCACAGGCCGCCGGCGGCGATCACCCCGGCGACCGACAGCATGCCGGCGGAGCCGAAGGCCGCCGCCGCCTCGATCGGCGGATAGCCGCTTTCCACCAGCATCGCCACGACCTGGACGATGACGATGTACATGCCGAAGGCGGTGAAGAACAGGACATGGACCAGCCCCCAGAAGGGCAGGGTGCGCATGGCCTCCGGCAGGCGCCATCCGGTCCCGGCGCGGCGGACGGGGGTGGCGCCGCCATTCTCCTGCTCCGCCGGACGGCCGTCGGCCAGCCGGCGCCACGGCAGCAGAAGCACCGGCAGGGCGAGCGCGGCGAGCAGCAGGCCCATCGCCTGATAGGCGCCGCGCCAGCCGAGCCTGTCGATCAGCAGCTGCGCCAGCGGCGCGATCACCAGGATGCCCGACCCGAAACCGGCATAGGCGATGGCGATGGCTGTGCCGAGATGCCGGCGGTGCCAGCGGCCGATCAGCGCCGCCGCCGGAATCATGCCGATGGCGGCGACCCCGAGCCCGGTGACGATGCCGAGACAGAGATAGAGCTGCCAGCGCGCCTCCAGCATGCTGCCGCCCAGCGTGGCCAGCGCCAGCAGGACGAGACCCGCCGGGTAGACGACGCGCGGGCCGAACCGTTCGAAGGCCATGCCGCTGATGGGAGCGGCGAGGCCCTGCACCAGCATGTAGAGCGCATAGACGCTGGTCAGGGTGCTGCGCGGCCAGCCGGTTTCCTGTTCGATGGGAACCAGGAAGACCGTGTAGGCATCGGCAACCCCCCGCGCCACGAAATTGAAGAGGAAGGCGAACAGGACGACGAGCAGCGCCGGCACCAGCGTCGGGCTCCGTCGCGGACCCCCGCCGATCCGGTTGCCGAAGGGCAAGGCTCAACCCTCCGCCGCGGTGGCGGCCGGAGAGGGGGATACCGCTGCGGGGCTTCGCGTGATGCCGCGCGCCAGAAGGTCGGCGATCCGCTCCTCGTCGTATCCGGCTTCGCGCAGCAGTTCCACGCTGTGTTCGCCCAGGCGCGGGGCTTGGCGGACGGGTTCCGGACGGCGGCCGGACCAGCGGGTCGGCACGCCGATGGAGCGCACCGTCCCCTCATGGGGATGCTCGACCGTCCGCAGGAAGCCGGTCGCCGCATGGTGGCTGTCGTCGATCAGGCTGTCGGGCGTGTGCAGCGGCATGACCGGGATGTCGGCCTTCGTCAGATCAGCCAGCCAGTCCGCCGTGCTGCGGGTGGCGATGGCGTCGGCGACCAGCCCGTACAGCTCGTTGATGTGGCGGGTGCGGCTGCCGATGTCGGCGAAGCGGGGATCGCTGTCGAGTTCCCCCTCCCGCCCGATCAGCGTGAAGAAATTGCGCCATTGCTTGTCGTTGTAGATCACCACGCAGATGTGGCCGTCGCTGGTGCGGTAGGGGCGGCGGTGGCGGGCGAGCAGCCGGGGATAGCCGGTGGGACCGAGCGGCGGTTCGAAGGTCATGCCGCCCATATGGTCGCCGAGGACGAACTCGGTCATCGCCTCGAACATCGGAATTTCGATCTCCTGCCCCTCGCCGGTGCGCTCGCGGTGGAACAGGGCGGCGGCGACCGCATAGACGGCGTGCAGCCCGACGGTGCGGTCGGCCATGGTCGCCGGCACATAGCGCGGATCGCCGCCGGAGGAGTCGGCGATCAGGGTGGGAATCGCCGCCGCGCCCTGGATCAGGTCGTCGTAGGCCGGCTTTTCCGCATAGGGGCCGTCCTGGCCGAACCCGGTGACCGCCGCGTAGATGATCGACGGGTTGACCGCGGCGAGGTCGTCGTAGGACAACCCGAGCCGTGCCATCGCGCGCGGCCGGACATTGTGGATGAGGACGTCGGCGTTACGGGCCAGATCGAGCAGTGCCTGCCGCCCGTCCGGCGCCTTCAGGTCCAGCACGATGCTGCGCTTGGAGCGGTTGGCGTGCAGGAAGATGGCCCCCATGCCGGGATGGCGCATCGGCCCGATGCCGCGGACATTGTCGCCGGCCGGGGATTCGACCTTGAGGACATCGGCGCCGAGATCGCCCAGGATCTGCGTCGCATAGGGACCCACCAGAACCGAGGTGAGATCGAGGATCCGAACGCCGTTCAGCGGGCCGTTCATGCCGGGCCTCCGTGAGGGGGGAATTTGGACGGGGTCGGAGCGGCAGCGCCGGCTCCGATTTCCGCCAGGATGGCTTCGGCGTCGCCGTTCAGGGCCGGCGCCGGTGCATGCAGGGGAGAGGTCCGCCCGGCGGCGCGGACGGGAAAGCCGACCTGCCGCCCGTCGGGACCGGTGACCGACAGGCCCAGCGCCTCCGCCTGGGGAGAGGCGGCGGCCTCATGCGGAAGGCGGCAGATGTCGGCCGGCACGTCGGCCTCGGTCAGCCTTGCGATCCAGCGGTCGGCGCTGTCGCCGGCAATCACCTCCGCCAGGAGGGTGGCGAGCCGGTCGCCATGCTCCTGACGGCCGGAATGGCTGTCGAATGCCGGCTCGGAAAGCGCCTCCGCAGCTTGGCCGGACGGCTGGGTCGCCACCGCGGCGCGGAAGCGTCGCCAGAAATGGTCCTCCATCAGGCCGAGCGCGATCCAGCGGCCGTCGGCGGTCCGGTAGATGTCGTTGGCCGGGCTGAGATGGGCGCGCGGATCCTGCTGCGGCTCGGTGCCATGGCGCAGGCCGGCGCAATAGAGCACGGCGCCGAACAGGCTGGCGTCGAGATGCCGGCCGTGTCCGGTGCGGTCGCGCTCCGCCAGCGCCGCGGTGATGGAGGCGGCGGCCAGCGCCCCCGCCGCGAAGTCGCCGACGGGAATGCTGGGGCGGGACGGCGGGCGGCTCCAATGTCCGGGAAGCCCGAGCGCGCCGGCTGCCGCCATGATGTTGATGTCGTGGGCCGGACGGTCCCGCGCCGGTCCCGACTGGCCGAAGCTGGAGACGGAGCAGTAGACGATCCGCGGGTTCAGGGCGCTGAGCGTCGCATAGCCGATGCCCAGCCGGTCGGCGACGCCGGGCCGGCTGGATTCGATCACCACGTCGGCCCAGCCCGCCAGCCGCGCCACGATGGGCTCGGCTGACGGGTTCTTGAGGTCGAGGGCCAGGCTACGCTTGCCGCGGTTGACCGCCGCGAACATCGCCGGCTGATAGCTGCGGGCGCTGTCGCCGCCGGGCGGCTCGACCTTCACGACGCTGGCGCCCAGATCGGCCAGCACCGTGGAGATGAAGGGACCCGGCAGCAGGGCTGAGAAATCGACCACCCTGGTGCCGGTCAGCGGACACCAGATTCGGGACGACTGGTCGGATGTCATCGGCTTTCCTGTGAAGCGGGGCGGGGATCAGGTCCAGGGCAATCGCATTCGAGATCACAGGTTCCCGGACAGGGACTTCCGTCATCCCCGCGAAGGAGGGGATCCAGAAAACGCTTTTGGAAAGCGGCTTAGATGGCTGGATTCCCGCCTTCGCGGGAATGGCGGGCTTCCCTGGACAGGATCGGGTTTCCCAAATGCGATTGCCGTGGGATCAGGTCCGGGCGATTATTTCCCGTCCTTCAGCGCCTGCTGGAAGGCGGCAAGCACCTCGCTGCCGGGCAGGCGGCGCTTGTCCAGGTTGGCCGCCCATTCCTTGCTGACCGACGACAGCATGTCCTTCAGCTTCGCGCTTTCCGCTTCCGGCAGATGGACCATGGTCACCCCGGCCTTCTTCAGCCGTTCGATGTCGTTGGCCTCGTCGTGGTCGGTCTTTTCGCAGGCGTTGTGGTTGATGGTCTCGGCGGCCTTGTCCATGGCGTCGCGGACGTCGGCGGGCAGCTGGTCCCATTTGCGCTTGCTGATCATGTAGGTGATGACGAAGCTGCCCAGATTCTCGCCGACGGTCGCCGACTTCACCGTGTTCTGCAGGTCGTATGACAGCACGCTGGAATGGGGGAACAGCATCCCGTCGACGGTGCCGCGCGACAGCGCCTCCATCACGTCGGGGGTCGGGATCTGCACCGGCACGGCGCCCATCTTGCGGATCGCCAGTTCCTTCGCGGCGCCGGTGGTGCGGATCTTCTTGCCCTTGACGACGTCGATGCCCTCGATCCCGGTCTTGCCCATGTAAAGCTGGTAGGGCGGCAGAACCATCGTCCACAGCACCCGCATGCCCGCCGGCCCGATCTCGCGCTTGTCGAGGATGCCGCCGGGCTTGACCAGCTGCCAGTAGGCGTTGGTGCCGGCGCAGGACGAGCTGAAGGCCTCCGGCAACTCGGCCACGGTGGACAGCGGCAGCTTGTCGGTCACGAAGGCCGGCGCGACATAGCCGATGTCGGCCACGCCGTTCTGCGTCAGGGACAGCAGGTCCTTGGCCTTGCCCAGCTGTTCGGCCGGGTAGTATTCGAAATCGACCTTGCCGTTGGTCAGGCGCTTGATCTCGTCCATCCAGGGCTTGGTGCCGTATTCGACGACATAATGGCCGGCGGGGAAGGAATCGGCGACGCGCAGCTTCGTCTGCTGTGCCGCCGCGGGCGCCGCCGAGACGGCAAGCGCGACGGCGGAGACCATGGGAAGGGCCAGGGGAAGGGTGCGCGCGAACAGGGCCGTGACGGTGGTCGGCTTCATGGGTTTCCTCCGGAATTTCAGCGGGTTGTTGTCGTTTGGCCGCGGGTCAGTAGCGCATGGTGGACGGCAGCCATGTGATGATCTGCGGAAAGGCGGTCAGCACCGCGATCAGGATCAGGTGCGCCACCACATGGGGCATCACGCCGGCGAAGATCTCCTCCAGCGGCCGGCCGGTGTAGCGGGCGACGACGAAGACGTTCAGTCCCATCGGCGGGGTCACCATGCCGACCTCCGCGGTGATGACGACGATCACGCCGAACCAGACCGGGTCGAAGCCCAGCGACAGGATGACCGGCAACACCACCGGCACGGTCAGGATCAGGATGGCGATCTGGTCCATGACGCAGCCCAGCAGCACATAGCCGAACAGGATCAGCGCCATGATCACCCACGGCGACACGTCGAGCGACCCGACCCAGTGGACCAGGTCCTGGGTGATCTGCGTCAGGGTGAAGAAGGTCCCGAACACATGGGCACCCAGCATGATCATGAGGATCATCGCGGTGGCATGGACCGCGCGGACCAGGGCGGCGCGCAGGGTCGCGGCGGTCAGGTTGCCCGAGCGCAGCGCCAGCAGGAACGCGCCGAAGGCGCCGATGCCCGCCGCCTCGGTCGGGGTGGCGATGCCGGCATAGATCGTCCCGGTGACGCCGGAGAACAGCAGGATCATCGCGCCGCACACCTTGAGCGAGGCGATCTTCTCGCGCAGGGTATAGCTGCGGCCTGCGGGAGCGCGGCTGCGGTCCTGGATGACCAGCAGATAGACGGTCAACACGATGGTCAGCGTCACCAGGATGCCGGGGATGATGCCGCCGACCAGCAGCGCGCCGATGCTGACGTCGGCGATGATGCCGTAGAGCACCAGCGCGATGCTGGGCGGGATCAGCATCGCCAGCGTGCCGGAGATCGCCACCACGCCGCCGGCCAGCTTCGGCTCGTAGCCCTGTGCCAGCATGGCCGGGATCGAGGTGGAGGACAGCGTTGCCGCCGACGCCGTGCTGGAGCCGGAGATGGCGCCGAAGCCGGCCCCGGCCACCGCCGTCGCCATGCCCAGCCCGCCCGGCACCCGGCCGACCCATTTGGCCGCGGCGGCGAACAGGTCGTTGGCGACCCCGCTGAGGATCACGAACTCCGCCATCAGGATGAACATCGGGATGGTGATCATCTCGTAGGAGTTGGCGGTGGAGAAGGGCACCGTTTCGAGGATGCCCATCACCATGTCGACGCCGCCGATCATCAGCAGCCCGGCCGCGCCGGACACCGCCATGGCGAACGCCACCGGCAGCCCGAAGGCCAGCATCAGGAAGAGGATGGAGATTCCGCCGAGCGCCACCATCAGATGCGTTCCTCCAGATTGGGTGTGGAAACGTGCTCGGCGCCCTGGGCGCCGCCGAAGGCGTCCCGGAGGTGGGTCGCGGTCAGCAGAAGATTGCGGAGCGTCAGCAGAACGCCGCCGATGACGACCGGCACCAGCGCGATCCAGGTCGGCCACAGATAGGCGCCGGACAGCGCCTCGTCGTTCTGCCAGGCGGAGAGGGAGCGCTGGAAGGCAAGCCAGCCGATCGCCGCCGTGACCATGGCGGACAGCAGGAAACCGGCGGCCTCGCCGATATGGCGCATTGGGGCCGGCATGCTGCGCTGGAGGATGTCGATGCCGATATGGCCGTTCTCGCGCAGGGTGTCCGACACGCCGAAGAAGAACATCCCGACCATGAGGTACAGGGAGATCACGTCGTAGGACCATGCCAGCGGCATGGCGAAGAAATACCTCAGGACCACGTCGGCCACGACGACCAGCATGATCAGCATCATGCAGGCCGCTGCGACCAGAGAGAAGACGTGGTCGACGGCGTCGAGGATGCCCGTCGGTCCGCGTGTCTTGTTCATGGCTGGCACCTCCCTCGATGTTTTATCGGCCGCCGTCCTGGACGAGCAGCACCGTTTTTCCCTTGTGCCGGCGGGCCAACAGGTCCGCGGCGGCGGCCGGCATTTCCGCCCACGGGCGCCGGACGGCGATCTCCGCCGCCAGCCGCCCCTCGGCGACCAGAGCCAGCAGCAGGGACAGGCCGCGGGCGGCCGGCTCGCCGCTCTTGATCTCTTCGAAGACCGCGAGGCCGGTCACGGTCCGCGATCCGCTCATGTAGAAGGCGCGGGCGTCGATGGTGGTCTCGGCGCCGCCGGTGACGCCGAAGACGACGCAGAGGCCGCCGGGCGCCAGCATGCCGAGCGACCGCGCCAGGGATGGTCCGCCGACGGATTCGACGATCAGGTCGAACGGTCCGAGGTTTGCGGCCTCGCCCTGATCCTCCTCCATCACCGCGGCATGGTGGGCACCGAAGCCGAGCGCCCGCGGCACGTCCCCGGCGGTGCGGACGATCGCGGTGACCCGCGCTCCGGCCTGCCGGGCCAGTTGGCAGGCGAAATGCCCGACGCCGCCGGTGGCGCCGGTGACCAGCACGCGCTTGCCCAGCAGGTCGCCGCCCCGCTTCAGCGCATACAGTGCCGTCAATCCGGCGACCGGCAGGCAGGCGGCCTGTTCCGTCGCCACCCCGTCGGGGATCGCCGCCAACTGGCGGACCGGCACGGCGGCCAGTTCGGACCATGCGCCCGACGCCAGCAGCCCGGCGACCCTGGTCCCGGCGGCGGGGCCGGAGCCGTCGGCCGCCTGCCGTTCCACCACGCCGGCAAGATCCCAGCCCGGCCTCGTGCCCGCCCGGGCGGACAGCGCCCGCGTCGCCTCGCCACGGTTGAGCGAGATCGCCTCCACCCGCACCAGCGCCTCCGAGGGCTTCGGTTCGGGGGGCGGCACGTCGTGCAATGCGAAGACCCCTCCCGCCTCCATGACGATCGCTTGCATGGCCCTATCCTCCCGTTCGGCGGTTTCCGGTGCGCAAGGGTGCGGGTCAGCGGCCGGTGAAGTGCGGGTCCCGCCGCTCCAGCAGGCTCGCCACGGCCTCGCGGTGATCGTCCGTCGCATGGGCGAGCGCCTGCATCGCGGCCGACATCTCCAGCAGGCTGTCCAGGTCGGCGTTGCGGCCCTGGCGCAGCAGGCGCCGCGTCATCCGAACGGCATGCGGCGGGTTGGCGGCGATGCGGGCGGCGAGCGCCCGCGCCTCCGCCAGCAGGTCGGTATCGGGCACGACGCGGGAGACCAGCCCACAGGCCAGCGCCTCCCGCGCGTCGATGGCGTCGCCGGTCAGCGCCATCTCGCAGGCCTTGGAGAAGCCGACGACCCGCGGCAGGAACCAGGCGCCGCCATCGCCGGGCACGATGCCGACCTTGACGAAGCTTTCGGCGAAGCGGGCGCTTTCCCCGGCGATGCGCAGATCGCACATGCAGGCGAGGTCGCAGCCGGCACCGACGGCCGGCCCGTTCACCGCGGCGATGGTCGGCACCTCCATCGCCTCGATCAGCAGGGGAAGGCGCTGGATGCCGCGGCGGTAGTTCAGCCGGGTCTGCGCCGGCAGCGGATCGTTGAGTCCACCGGACGCCCCCATCTTCTTGAGGTTCCCGCCGGAGGAGAAGGCGGAGCCTGCACCGGTGATGATGATCGCGCGGGTGGCGTTGTCGGCGTCGAGCCGGGCCAGCGCGGCGATCAGCGTTTCCAGCACATCGTCGTCGGAGATGGGATTGCGCTGTTCCGGCCGGTTCAGGGTCAGCGTGACGATGCCGTCCGCATTCTCTTCAAGCACCGCGTCGGTCATGGCGGTCGGGTCCTTCCTGTTGTGTTTTCTCCGGCCCTGCGTGTTCGCGCCGACAGTGGGTCAGCGCAGGCCGAGGCCGCGGGCGATGATGCCGCGCAGGATCTCGCGGGTGCCGCCGCGCAGCGAAAAGGCCGGGGCGTTGAGGATGGTGTGAGCCAGGACGGCGGCCAGTTCGGTGTCGGCCTGCAACGACGGTTCCACCGACACGACGCCGCGGACGATCTCGGGGATCTCCTGCTCCACCAGGGCGCCGAGATCCTTGACCAGCGCCGCCTGCAGCGCCGGGTTCTCGCCGTTCTGGAGCATGCCGGCCACCGAGCGGGACAGCCGCCGCAGCGTGACGATGTGCGCGGTCAGCCGGCCGACGGCTTCCCTGGCGCGATCCGACGGGTCGTCGCCCAGCGCGCGCACCAGTTCCACCAGCAGGGTGAAGGAGGACAGGAAACGCTCCGGCCCGCTGCGTTCGAAGGCCAGCTCGCCCATCACCTGAGTCCAGCCGTCGCCCATCCGGCCGATCAGGGCGCTGTCCGGGATGAAGGCGTCCTCGAACACCACCTCGTTGAAGTGATGCTCGCCCGACAAATCGGCGATCGGGCGGACGGTGATCCCCGGCGTGTTCAGATCGACCAGCAGCTGGCTGGTGCCGCCCTGCCGTTCTTCCTGGCTGCCGGTGCGGCAGAACAGGATCATGTAGTGGGACTTGTGGGCGTAGGTGGTCCACAGTTTCGTGCCGGTGACGCGGAATCCGCCCTCGACCGGGGTGGCGCGGGTGCGCACCGCGGCAAGGTCGGACCCGGAATCAGGCTCGCTCATGCCGATGCAGAAGAAGCATTCGCCGGCGGCGATGCGCGGCAGGATCGTGTGGCGCTGCTCCTCGGTCCCGACCTTCAGCAGCAGCGGGCCGCTCTGGCGGTCGGCGATCCAGTGGGCCGCCACCGGCGCTCCGGCCGCGAGCATCTCCTCCAGCACGACATAGCGTTCGAGCGCGCTGCGTTCGTGGCCGCCATAGGCCTTCGGCCAGTTCATGCCGATCCAGCCGCGCTCGCCCAGCTTGCGGCTGAAGTCCGCGTCGAAGCCGCTCCAGGAGCGGGCACGGTCGCGCGGCTTGCGGGCGGCCAGTTCGGTGGCGAGGAAGTCGCGGACTTCGGCGCGCAGCCCCTCCACATCGGCGGGCGGAGGCGCGGGGAAGGTGAATGCGGTCATCGTCGGGTGTCTCCGCTGCTCAGGCCGCCGTGATCATCGGCCACAAGCCGTCGGCGCCCGCGGCAATGGCGGCGTGTCCCAGGCGGCGGGACCATTCGGCGTCGTTGCCGAACTCGTCGCGCCAGGACCACAGGCGCCGGGTGAGGTGGTGGAGGCTGTGTTCGTGGGTGAAGCCGATGGCGCCATGGACCTGATGGGCGATGGCCGCCGCCACGCTTGCGGCCTCGCCGGTGCGCGCCTTGGCGACGGCGATGCGATGGTCGCCGGCGGGCGCGGTGATGGCCTCCGCGGCGAGATCGGCGGCGGCAGAGGCGGCGGCCGTCTGGCCGGCCAGCACCGCGAGGGATTGCTGGATCGCCTGGAACTTGCCGATGGGCCGGCCGAACTGCGACCGCTCGTTGGCGTACTGCACCGTCATCTCCAGAACCCGCGCCAGCGCCCCGGCGATCTGGATGCTGCGCAGGGCGGCGCCGGCGGCGTGGAGGCCTTCCGGCGTGACACCGGCGGCGGGCGCCACCTGCGACGGCTCCAGGATGCAGTCGAAGGACAGGTCGTCGCGCGGCTCTCCGGCGAGGTTGGTGCCGGGCGCCACGTCGAAGCGGCCGGCGGGAACCAGCGCGACATGCGGCACGCCGGCGGCCTCGGCGACCACCACCACGCCGGACACCTTGCTGCCCCAGGGCACGCGGCGCGCCACCCCGGTCAGCCGCCAGCCGCCGTTATCCGGCACAAGGGCGAGGGGATGGGCCGTCCGGCCGGCGGTGGTGGTCGGTGCGACCGACAGCGCACCGCCCGGCGCGTCGATGCCGGCACCGGCCAGCAGGCGGTTCGCCAGCATCGTCTCGCCCAGCGGAAGCGGCAGCGCGAAAGCGGCGGCGACGCGGACCGCCGCCAGCGCTTCCACCGGGTCGATGCCGAAGCCGCCCTGGTCCTCCGGGACCAGCGCCAGCGGCAGGCCAAGCTCCTCCACCGCGTTCCAGATGTCGCCCGGCCACTCACCCGCTTCGGCGCGGGCCAGTTCATTGGGCGTGACGATGTTCTGGAACAGTCTGGTTGCCGTATCGACGAGGATCCGACCGGTTTCGCTCATCTTCGTCCCCCCAGCTTTGCCGGTTCAAGATCGTTTCACTGTATGAAACGCCTTTTCATTACCAAAACCGTACAGGGGGATGGTTTGGTTGGCAACCAAATTTGTTAGGGTCACCACCAATTGCCTGGGGCAGGCGGAGGCTGGGTGCTGCATATCCGAGCATGCAGGTGGCGGCATGCAGGCAAGGGGAGGCCTGCCCGACTGGACTGATAAGCCGGTGGAAAAGGGCGGGCCGGATTAGCCCTGGGCGCGGAAAACCTCGGCGAGGCGGGCGGCGGTCGCCTTCAGCGGCTCCAGCAGGCGGTCCACCGCCATTTCGTAGGACATGGCGTTGCGCAGCATCAGGATGTTCACCGATGCGCAGGCGCGCTCGCCGTTCATCACCGGGACGGCGATGGCCCAGACGAGGCCCTCATACTCGCGGTCGCTGTAGGTGCTGTCCATCACGGAGAATCCGCGCTCCCGCACCTCCGCCAGTATGGCGTCGGCCTTGCTCAGATCGACGCTCTCCGCATTCGGGCGGGCGGCGATCTGGGCAAGGATGGCCTGCCGCTCCTCGTCCGGGCAGAAGGCCAGATAAGCGCGGCCGAGCGAAGTCGACAGGATCGGCGCCTGATAACCGGGCCGGCGGTTCAGGGACAGCGGCCCCTGTTCGCGGCTGGTCTGGACGACGATCATGGCGCCGCGATCGCAGATCGCCAGATCGGACGGCCAGCCGATGGACTTGCGGAAGTCCGTCAGGATCGGTTCCGCCGCCGCCCCCAAACTGCGCTGCAGGTCGTAGCCCTGGCTGAGCTGCAGGGTGCGCCAGGAGGGAACATAGGCCGGCCGGCCGGCGACGCGCACGATGTAGCCGGCATGTTCCAGTGTTTCCAGCATCCGCACCACGGTCGCCTTGTCGAGCCCGGTCGCGGCATGGACCGATCCGACCGTCGCCTCCCGCGATGCATTCACCGCCTGGAGGACGTCCAGACCACGCAGCAGGGCGACCACGGGCTTAAAGGACGGCATCTCGGTTCCTCCAACTCATGGGCGATGACGAATCATGGCCATCCGTGCGGCCCGGCGGGGGCCGGGGACGTTAGCCGGACCGCGCGGGATTGTACAGGCGGCCGATTGCCTTTCCGTTGAGCATTGTAACCCAGCCGACGGCACGCTACCATCAATATGAAAAGCCATTTCGCACAGTGAAACGATAGGCGCCGGAGTGGCGCCTGCCGACCAGACGGCGACCATCGGACAGCATTCAAGCCGGGACGATCATGAGCACAGAAAACCACGAGGAGTCGCATGGTGGCGCCGGAGCCGGAGCAGAAGGCGGCGGGGCGCTGGCCGGCATCCGCGTCCTCGACCTCAGCCGGGTGCTGGCGGGTCCCTGGGCGTCGCAGGCGCTGGGCGACCTCGGCGCCGACGTCATCAAGGTGGAGCATCCCGGCCATGGCGACGACACCCGCGCCTGGGGACCGCCGTTTCTTTCGGCGGATGGGGCGGCGGACGGGGCGGATGGCGACGTGGAGCGGCTGAGCGCCTATTACCTGTCCTGCAACCGCAACAAGCGGTCGATCGCCATCGACATCGCCAAACCGGACGGGGCCGACATCATCCGCCGGCTTGCCGCGGACTGCGACGTGGTGATCGAGAATTTCAAGGTCGGCGGCCTTGCCCGCTATGGGCTGGATTATGCCGCCTTGTCAGGCATCAACCCGCGTCTGGTCTATTGCTCCATCACCGGCTTCGGCCAGACCGGGCCGCTGGCTCCGCGTCCCGGCTATGATTTCCTGATCCAGGGAATGAGCGGGCTGATGAGCATCACCGGCCAGACCGAGGGAGAGCCGGGCAGCGAGCCGCTGAAGGTCGGCGTCGCCGTGTCGGACGTCTTCACCGGGCTTTACGCCACGATCTCGATCCTGGCCGCGCTGCGTCATCGCGACCGCACCGGGCAGGGCCAGCACATCGACTGCGCGTTGCTCGACACCCAGGTGTCGGTCCTCGCCAATCAGGCGATGAACTGGCTGGTCGGGGGGATGGTTCCCGGACTGATGGGCAACAAGCACCCGAACGTCGTGCCATACCGCACCTTCAAGGCCCGCGACGGACATGTGATCGTCGCCACCGGCAATGACGGCCAATTCCGGGCGCTGTGCCGGCTGCTGGGGTTGGAGGAGGTGGCGGCGAGCCCGCGTTTCGCCGACAATGCCAGCCGGCTCGCCCTGCGCGACGAGCTGGAGGGGCTGCTGGCCGACGCCATCGCCAAATGGGATCAGGCGGCGCTGCTTGCCGCCATGGCGGAGGCCGGCGTGCCCGGCGGGCCGATCAACCGGATCGATCAGGTCTTCGCCGAGCCCCATCTGGCCGAACGCGGGCTGGTGCGGGAGATGACGCTGGAGGACGGGCGCAAGGTGCCGGTGGTGGGCTACCCGGCCCGGCTGTCGAACTCCCCCGCGACCTACCGCCGCCCGCCGCCCCGGCTGGGACAGCAGACCGCGGAGGTTCTGGAGGAGATGCTGGGCTACAGTCCCGACCGGGTCGAGCAGTTGCGGTCGTCCGGCGTGCTGGGCGGATAAGGCCAGAGGGGCCCCGATCACCCCGCCGCCGTCACATCATCCCGGATGCACGACACCGAATGCCCCGGCGCCACCTGCCGCAGTGCCCGGGCCTCCGGCTCAGCACAGGCTGGCAGGGCGAAGGGGCAGCGGGTGCGGAAGACGCAGCCGGACGGCGGGTTCATCGGGCTCGGCACGTCGCCGTCCAGCAGCATGCGTGACTTCGGCGCGTCGGGATCGGGGTCGGGGGCGGCCGACAGCAGGGCCATGGTGTAGGGATGGCGCGGGCGCTCGTAGAGGGAGTCGCTCGGCGCGATCTCCATCAGGCGGCCGAGATACATCACCGCCACCCGGTCGCTGATGTAGCGCACCACCGCCAAATCATGGGCGATGAACAGCACCGCCAGCCCCAGCTCGCGCTGCAGGTCGCCCAGCAGATTGACCACCTGCGCCTGGACCGAGACGTCGAGCGCCGACACCGGCTCGTCCGCCACGATGAAGTCGGGCTCCACCGCCAGGGCGCGGGCGATGCCGATGCGCTGGCGCTGGCCGCCGGAGAATTCGTGCGGGAAGCGGTCCATGGCGTCGGCGGTCAGGCCGACCTTCTCCAAAAGCGCGGCCACGCGGTCGCGGCGGTCGGCGCGGCTGCCGATGTCGTGGATCACCAGAGCTTCGCCGATAACGTCGCGCACGCGCTGGCGCGGGTCGAGGCTGGCATAGGGGTCCTGGAAGACGATCTGCATGCGGCGGCGCTGCGCCCGCATCTCGGCCGTCGGCAGACCGGTGATCTCCTGTCCGTCGAAGCGGATGGAGCCGCCGGTCGGCTCGATCAGCCGCAGGATGCTGCGCCCGGCGGTGGTCTTGCCCGATCCGGATTCGCCGACCAGCCCCAGCACCTCGCCGCGGTTCAGGTCGAAGGACAGATCGTCCACCGCCTTGACCCAGCCGACCGGCCGTTGCAGCAGCCCGCCGCGCACGGGAAAGCGCTTTTCCAGATTGCGGACGCTCAGAAGGGGCTGTTCGGTCGAAACATCGGAAGTCATGGCAACGGCGCTCATTGCACGTCTCTCCAGCGGCGGCAGCGGGCGGAATGGTCGGGGCCGACCGGCTCCAGCACGGGTTCGGCGGCGGTGCAGGCCGGCTCGGCCAGCGGGCAGCGCGGGGCGAAGGTGCACCCCAACGGGCGGTTCACCGGGCTGGGCACGCTGCCGGGGATGGCGTGCAGCCGGCCGCCGTCGCCGCGGCGCTGGCCCAGATGCGGCATACAGGCCAGAAGCCCGCGGGTGTAGGGGTGCTTCGGCGATTTCAGCAGGGAGCGCACATCGCCTTCCTCGACGATGCGGCCGGCATACATCACCACCACCCGGTGCGCCACCTCTGCCACCACGCCCAGATTGTGGGTGATGAACAGGATCGAGGTGCCGGTCTCCTCCTGAAGCCGCCGCATCAGGTCGAGGATCTGCGCCTGGATGGTCACGTCGAGCGCCGTGGTCGGCTCGTCGGCGATCAGCAGGGTGGGGCGGCAGGCCAGCGCCATGGCGATCATCACGCGCTGGCGCATGCCGCCCGACATCTGGTGCGGATACTCGTCCAGCCGACGCTCGGCCGCCGGGATGCCGACCTTCTTCAGCATGGCCAGCGCCTCCGCCCGCGCCGCCCGGCGGTCGAGACCCTGGTGGTAGCGCAGCGCCTCGCCGATCTGGTCGCCGACGGTGTAGACCGGATTCAGCGAGGTCATCGGCTCCTGGAAGATCATGCCGATTTCGTTGCCGCGGACGCTGCGCATGGCGCGCTCGCTGAGGCGGGCGAGGTCGCGCACCTGGCCGTCGCGGCCGCGGAACAGGATCTCGCCGCCGGCGATGATGCCCGGCGGCGACGGGATCAGCCGCATCGCCGACAGGCTGGTCACCGATTTGCCGCTGCCGGATTCGCCGACGACGGCCAGCGTCTCGTTGCGGCGCACGGCGAAGGACACGCCATCCACCGCCTTCGACACGCCGGGATCGGCGGTGAAGTGGGTTTGCAGGTTGCGGATGTCGAGCGTGAGGTCAGCGTCCATGACGGGATCCTGGATTTGCCGATAATCGCCCTCTCCCGCCCCGGGAGAGGGAGGGGACCCACGAAGTGGGGAGGGTGAGGGGTGGTTCGAGAATCCCGAACCGCATGGCTTCGTGCCCGACCCCTCACCCTTCCCATGCTCCGCATGGGCCCCTTCCCTCTCCCGGGGCGGGAGAGGGAGCTGAACGCGATTGCCCGGAGGGGCAGGTCAGCGGGTGCAGCCGCGCGCCGGCACCGGCCAGTCGCCGACGACCTCGCCGTTGCGGGTGATCGCCATGCGGTCGTGCAGGTTGGTCACCACGCAGACATGGTTGGGCAGGATCATCACGCGGTCGCCGATCTCCGGCCGCTCCGTGCATTTGCTGAGGTCGACCACCGCATGCTCCTCGTTCACGCGGACGATCACCGCGTCGGGGTAGTCGAGGATCAGGCCATAGCCTTCGCCGACCGATGGGGCGACGCGGTCGCTCGACAGCGTCTTGCTGCCGCAGTCCAGAACGGCGCGGTCGGCGGTGGGGCGGCTGACCACGGTGGCGTGGACATGCACGGCGCACTCGTCCAGCGTCGCCACCCCGGCGCCGACGGTGGCGCGGTCGTGGTAGATGTAGGTGCCGACGCGCAACTCGGTCACGCCGGGAAGCTCATGGGTGTCCCAGCAGCCGGGGGTGCCGCCGACCGACACCGTCTCCACCGCGATGCCGGCGCCGTCCAGCAGGGCGCGGGTCTCGGTGACGAAGGGCACGGTGCGGGGACCACGCGGGTAGGTCATCAGGCCGCGGAAGCGGGTCAGCCCGTTGCCGGCGGCGCGGCGGGCCAGCGTCAGCACCTCGTCGGGGGTCTGCACGCCGCAACGGCCGTCGCCGCTGTCGAACTCCACCAGGATGCCGATTTCGACGCCGGCCTCGGCAGCGGCGGCGGCCACGGTGTCGAGGGCGACGGCGTTGTCCAGCGCCACCGTCAGCTTGGTCTTGCCGGCCAGCTCCGCCAGCGGCTTCACCTTGGCGGCGCCGACGATGGGGTAGGTCAGCAGGATGTCTTTGCAGCCGGCTTCGGCCATCACCATGGCTTCGCTGATCTTCTGGCAGGTGATGCCGACGGCGCCCAGCTCGATCTGGCGGAGCGCGAATTGGGGAAGCTTGTGGGTCTTGATGTGCGGGCGCAGCGCCAACCCGTGCCGGTCGCAATAGGCCTGCATCTTGGTCAGGTTATGCTCGACCCGGTCAAGGTCGATGACGGGGACGGGGGTGTCGAGTTCGTCGACGCGCATGGGACCGCTCCGGAACGCAGATTTGGGAAAGAGGCCGATCCCGGCGGTGAAGCGGCGGGATCGGCCATGTACTTAGGATCTTACGCCGTCGGCAGGACGGCGATGCAGTCGATTTCGACCTGGATGTTGTTCAGCTGGCAGCCGATGGTGGTGCGGGCCGGCGGCTCGTTGGGGAAGAACTCCGAATAGAGCGCGTTGTATTCCTGAAAGCGGCCGAGGTCGCTGAGGTAGCTGTTGACCTTCACCACATGGGCGAGGTCGGTACCGGCGGCCTTCAGGATGATCTCCAGGTTGCGCAGGGTCTGGCGCACTTCGCCGGCGAAATCCTCGGGCAGCGCGCCGGTCTCCGGATGGTGCGGCCCCTGGCCCGACACATAGACGAAGCCGTTCGCGACGATGGCGTGGCTGTACTGGCCGGCGGGCTTCGCACCCTTTTCGGCGAAGATCGGCTTGCGGTTGCTCATCGGGTCCTCACTGGTTTTGAAACTGTGTTCTTGACGGATCAGGCGCGGGCCAGGGCCTTGCCCGGACGCGCGCCGGTGTGCCCGCCGTCGCGCTGGACGAACTGTCCGGCGACGAGCACGTCGGTGATGCCGTGGGGCGGGCGCGTCGGATCCTGGAAGGTCGCGCGATCCGCCACGTCGGCGGTGAACAGGGTCAGGTCGGCCATCATGCCCGGCCGGATCAGCCCGCGGTCGGACAGGCCGAAACGCTGCGCCGGGACGGCTGTCATGTGGCGCACGGCATCCTCCAGCCCCAGCCCGCCTTCGCCCCTGATCGCGCGGCCGAGATAGCGCGGGAAGCTGCCGAAGGCGCGGGGATGCGGCTTGCCGGTCTCGCGCGGCAGCCCGTCGGAGCCCAGCATGTGCAGCGGGTGCGACAGCGCGGTCTCCAGATCGGCCTCGGCCAGCTGGAACATGACGATGTTGGTGCGGCCACGGTCGGCGCGGATCAGGCGGACCAGCGTGTCGAAGGGCTGCTCCTTCGCCACCCCGGCAATCTCGGTCAGCGACAGCCCTTCCAAGTCGCGCAGGTCGTCCGCCGAAACGCCGCCGATGCGGACATTCTCCCAGCCGATCAGGCGGATCTTGGATTCCCAGCCGGCATCGTTCGGCGCCTCGCCGTCCTCCACCGCGCAGCGCAGAGCGGCCAGCCCGTCGGCATCGGCCATGCGCGCCAGCAGGGCCTCCACCCCGCCGGCCAGCGCCGACGGCGGCAGAAGCTGCAGGATGGTGCTGGAGCCGGCCGGGTAGGGGTACATGTCGAAACTGACGTCGGTGCCGCCCTTGCGGGCGATCTCCAGCCGCTCCACCGCGCGCGGCAGGCTGCCCCAATAGGGCTTTCCGGCGGCTTGCAGGTGGGAGAGCAGGCCGCTCGCCCCGCCGGCCTTCAGCAGATCGAGGAACTCGTCCACCGAGGCGATCAGCCCGCCCTCGTAGGAACGCACATGGGCGGTCAGCAGCGCGCCATGCTCCGCCACCACCTCCGCCAGCCGCACCAGCTCGGCGCGGTCGGCCCAGGCGCTGGGCGGATAGACGAGGCCGAGCGACAGGCCGTGCGCGCCCTGGCGAAGCTGCTCCGCCAGCAGGGCCGCCATCGCCTCGCGTTCCTCGGCGGTGGCGGCGCGGTTCTGCCAGCCCATGACGGCGAGGCGCAGGGCCGCATGACCGACCAGCGAGACGAGGTTGATCGCGGTGCCGCGACCGTCGAGCGCGGCGCGGTAGCCGGTGAAATCGGCGAAGGTCTCCTGATCGGACACTGTGCCCAGCAGATTGCCGAAATGCTCGCGCAGAGGGCCGCTGCTGTCCGGGTTCTGCGGGTAGAGGCCGAAGGAGCAGTTGCCGACCACCACGGTGGTGACGCCCTGCGCCACCTTCTCCGGCCGGCCGGGCTGGCGCAGCTGGATCAGATCGTCGTGGCAATGGGCGTCGATGAAGCCGGGGGCGAGGAAGCGGCCCGCCGCCTCCAGCGGCTCGGCGTCCGGCGCGTCCAGCATCGGGCCGACGGCGGCGATGCGTCCGCGTTCCACCAGCACGTCGGCCGGGAACCAGGGGGCGCCGGTGCCGTCGATGACGCGGGCGCCTTTGATGAGGAAGGTGGCACTCATCTCATTTCGCCTTCTGGAGCCGGGGGTCGAGCGCGTCGCGCAGCCCGTCGCCGACGATCTGCAGCGACAGCACGGTCAGGACGATGGCGCAGCCGGGGAACAGGATCAGCCAGTCGGCCTGCTGGAAATACTGCTGGGCGCTGGCGATCATGTTGCCCCATGTCGGGGTGGTCGGCGGCACGCCGACGCCGAGGAAGGACAAGGCCGCCTCCGTCAGGATGGCGTAGGCGAAGATGAAGGTGGCCTGCACCAGGATGGGCGACATCAGGTTGGGCAGGATGTGCAGGAAGACGATGCGCGGGGTCGAGGCGCCGAGAGCCGTTGCCGCCTCGATGAAGGGCATCTCGCGCACCACGAGGCAGGCGGCGCGCACCACGCGGGCGACGCGCGGCGTGTAGACGATGCCGAGCGCCAGCACGACATTGTAGAGCGACGGCCCCAGCGCCGCCATGAAGGCGATGGCGAGCAGGATGTCCGGGAAGGCCATCAGCGCGTCGGTCAGCCGCATCAGCAGGCCGTCCAGCGGGCGGATATAGCCGGCGGCCAGCCCAAGCAGCGTGCCGAGCAGCGTCGCCACCACCACCACCAGCAGGCCGACCAGCAGCGACAGCCGGGCGCCCAGCATCACGCGGGACAGCACGTCGCGGCCATACTCGTCGGTGCCGAACCAGTGGGCGGCGGTCGGCGGCTTCAGCCGGCCGAGGATGTCCATCTTCATCGGGTTGAAGGGGGTGATCCACGGCGCCAGCAGCGCCACTGCCAGGATTGCCAGCATGATCAGGAAGGACAGCACCACCAGCCGGCGGCGGAACAGCTGGCGCATCAGCAGGGCGGCCGGCGACCGGCTGTTCCTGGCCTTGGCGGAGGAGGGAAGGGGGACGCTGCCGTGACCGGCGGGGACGCTTGCCATGGAAACCCTCCCTCTCAATAACGGACCCGCGGATCGACCACGGCATAGAGCAGGTCGACCGTCAGGTTGATCAGCACATAGATGGCGGACACCACCAGCAGGGCGCCCTGGATCACCGGATAGTCGCGGCGCAGAACGGCGGAGACGATCAGGTTGCCGACGCCGGGCAGGCCGAACACGGTTTCCGTCACGATGGCGCCGGCGATCATCACCGCGGTGGTCAGGCCGATCACCGTCAGGATCGGGATCATCGCGTTGCGCAGCGCATGCTTCAGCACGACGACCAGCGGCGGCAGACCCTTGGCCCGCGCGGTGCGGACGTAATCATGGCTCATCACGTCCAGCATGCTGGTTCGGGTGAAGCGCAGGATCAGCGCCGAGTTCGGGATGCCGAGCGCGATGGCCGGCAACACCAGATGACGCATGCGCTCCAGCAGATCGGCTTCGGGAGGACCATAGCCGGCAACCGGGAACCAGGCATGGTCGACCGCCAGATACTTGATCAGGGTCAGCCCGATCCAGAAGCTGGGAATGCTGGCCGCCAGCATGGCGAGCCCGACCGCGATCTGGTCGATCAGCCCGCCGCGCTTGGCCGCCGACAGGATGCCGACCGGCACGCCGATCAGCATGGCGATTCCCACCGACATCATGGTCAGCAGCCCGGTCAGCTCCGACCGTTCGGCCAGCGCCTGCGCCACCGGACGATTGAGGAAGATGGACTCGCCCAGGTCGAAGCGGATGATCTGCCCGAGATAGAGCAGGAACTGCGTCAGCAGCGGTTCGTCGAGCCCGAGCCGACCGCGCAACGCCGCGATGTCCTCCGGCGTGGCGGCGGATCCCAGCATGACGGCGGCGGGATCGCCCGGCACCACGCGGGCGATCACGAAGACCACCATGGCGACGAGCAGCATGACGACCATCATGCCGGCAAACCGGCGGACGATGTAAACGAGCATGGTTGCGGTCCCGGACCGTGGAGATATCCCAAAGAAACGATCCCCTCTCCCCCCTGGGGAGAGGGTTAGGGTGAGGGGGGCGCGCGTCGTGAATTTACAAGAATTGCGACGCTCTGATCGTCCCCCGATCCACCCTATGCATCCCCCTCACCCCGGCCCTCTCCCCGGGGGGAGAGGGGGTATAACGGGGAGGTGTCGTAACTCCACCCTCTCAACCCTTCAGGTCGGTGTTCCAGAAGAAGGGCCAGGGCGTCGGCGTGTAGCCGGTCAGCTTGTCGCTGCTGGCGGCGAGGTTGTAGAAATCGCCGACCTTGATGCTCGGCACCTCGCTGTAGAACAACGTCTGCAAGGTCACCCACTTCGCCTTGCGGGCGGCCGGGTCCATCTCGCGGTTGAAGGCGGCCAGCGCCTCCCGCTTGGCCGGGCTGTCCCACCAGCCGGGATAGCTGGGGTTCAGCACGGTGATCAGCGACGGTTCCGGAACGAAGGTGTGATAGGTGAAGAAGGCGTCCCACGCCTTTTCGTCGCCGCGGCGCTGCAGCAGTGTCGCCCAGTCCAGCACCTGCAGATCGACCTTGAAGCCGGCCATTTCGAGCTGGGCCTGCGCCACCATGCTCATCTTGTACAGGAACTCGTACTGCACCGAGGTCATGATGCGGATCGGCTCGCCCTTGTAACCGGCGGCCTTCAGCAGGTCCGCCGCCTTGCCGGCGGCATGGTCGCTGTAGGGCTTGGCGCTGGCCGCGTCGTAATAGGGCGTGCCCTGGGCGTAGATCGACCCCTCCGCCTGGACGAAGGCGGGGTCGCCGAAGCCGGCCAGCAGCATGTCGTTCGGCTCCAGCGCCGCCAGCACCGCCTGACGGATCTTCTGGTTCGCCATGACACCGGTCTTGGTGTTCATGATCATCAGCGGGAAGCCGAAGGGCTTCACGATCACCGGCTTGACGCCGGCCGCGTCCTTGATGCGCGGCAGGGTTTCGGCCGGCAGGCTGTCGGCGAACTGGTACTGGCCGGCCAGCACGCCCGACACCCGGGTGGCGGCGTTCGGCACCGGGACGAAGCGCACCTCGCCGATGACGGCCTTGCGGCTGCCGGCATAGCCGCTGGGAGCGCCGGCGGGGGAGGCGTAGCCGTCATGGCGGACCAGCCGGATATACTGGTCGGGCTTGTGCTCCAGCAGCTTGTAGGGGCCGGTGCCGATCAGCGACTTCAGCGCGCCCGGCCCGTCGATCACCGATTTCGGCACGATGGCGGCGGCGCCGTTGTTCATAGCGAGCAGCGCAGTCAGCGGGGCGAACGGCTCCTTCAGCGCGATGACGACGGCGTCCGAGCCCTTGGCGGCGATGCTCTCCACCAGCGGGGCGACGGTCTTGCCGCGCGGCGAGGCCTTGGTCCAGTGGTCGAGCGAGGCGACCACGTCGTCGGCCGTGACGGTGCTGCCGTCATGGAAGGTGACGCCGCTGCGCAGCGGGATCGTGTAGGTCTTGCCGTCCGCCGACACCTGCGGCAGGGCCGACGCCACCAGCGGGGCCAGCTTCCACTCGCCGTCAAAGGTGAACAGCGTCTCGAACATATGCTGGGTGATGATGCTGACGAGGTCGGACGTGGTGCCGACCGGGTCCAGCGTCGGCGGCTCGCCGATGGTGGCGACGGTGACGACCGATGCGCCGCCCTGCTGGGCCTGCGCCGGCGTGGTCCAGGTTCCGAGGATTCCGGAGGAAAGCCCGCCGGCGGCCAGTGTCGTGCCGAGGGCGGTGTTGAACAGACGTCGCGTGATCCCTGTCATTTCTGCCTCCCCGACCGTTCGTCCGAAATATCGGACATCGGTCTTGTATTCCAGACAAGCAAACGGTATATCGGACAAACACCACTGGCAAGCTGAAAATCCGCGTGGTAATCGGTTGTGGGACGGCAGGGAGCGCGGATCGGATGAAGAGCGGCGGCGTGTTGGAAAAGCAGACAGAAGAGAAGTCGACGGGCCGCGCCCGCGGCATCGACCGAGTCATCGCGCTGATGGACCATCTGCACAGCCGGCGCGCCCCGACGCGCATCGCCGACATCGCGCGCGACACCGGCACCCCGCGCTCCACCATGTACGAGTTGGTCAACACGCTGGTCGAGGCGCGCTGGCTGGAACTGCGCGACGGCGACGGCACGGTCTATTTCGGGCCGGCGATGCATTATTACGGCAGCGATTACCTCGACAGCGTCGACCTGATCCGCAAGGCGCGGGTGGAGGTCGCCCACATCGCCGAGACGGTGGGGGAGACGGCGCAGTTCTGCACGCTGGACGGCGACAAATATCTGGTCGTGCTGAATGAACCGGGCCGGCGCATGTTCCGCATCAGCTCCGAGATCGGCATCAAGGTGCCGATCCCCTGGACGGCGTCCGGCCGGCTGCTGGTCGACCACATGGATGCGGACGAGATCCGGCGCTTCATCCCGTCCGACGATTTCGTCCTGCCCGACGGCCGCCGCATCGCCGAGGACGAGTTCCTGGAGGACATCGGCCGCGCCCGCACCCAGGGCTATGTCCGCACCACGGCGCTGGTCGACCGCTTCACCACCTGCCTCGCCGCGCCGGTCCGCGATCCGGCCGGCCGCTGCATCGCCACCATCTGCTTCGTCGTCCCGGCCGACACGACGGAGGAGGCGCAGCAGGTGATGATCGACACGCTGAAGGCCAGCGCGGAGAGGCTGTCGCCCGGGCGTCCGTGACCGGTCGTCCGCCGAGACCCTTGTCCGCTCGGACGGTATCGTTCGGCTTGCCGTGACTCCGTGATCCCCGGTGTGGAATTTGTCGTTCGGCCGCGTGCTGGTGACGAAAATGTTCTAGACTGTATTGGCAGGGGAGCCCCCTTGGATGGTGATCTGCGCATCCCGATGATTCCCGGGCTGTTTCATCACCCTTGAGGCGCCCGCCAAACCTTCTGAACGCGAGGCCGCAATGGACGCTCCGATCAATTCTGACTTCCCTCTCCGGCCAATCGGCACCGCGGAGGAACTCATGGATGTCGCCGTCGGGATGGAGCACGAGGCGGCTCTGCGCTACGAGCAGCTTGCCGCGACGGTCGCTCGGCAGGGGAAAACGGAACTCGCCACCCTCTTCGGGCGTCTGGCCGAATTGGAAAAGACCCATGAGGACCAGTTGTCCCGCTGGGCTCAGCGCGATGGGCTGCGCGCACCGCAGCCGGTGCGGTTTTCCTGGCGGATGCCGGAGACCTTCGATCAGGCGGAGGGCGCCCAAGTGTTCGGCCCCTACGAGGCCCTGGCGGTTGCCGTGCGCAATGAGGAGCGGGCCTTTGCGTTCTACACCTACGTCGCCGCGTCGGCACTGAACGAAGAGGTCCGCCGCCGCGCCGAGTCGATGGCGCGTGAAGAGTTGGAGCACGTAAGCCTGTTGCGCCGGTGGCGCCGCGAAGCCTTCCACGCCTCCCGGCAACCCAGACGTCGCAATCCGCGCACGCTTGAGGAGCTGTTCGCACTGTCCGCAGCCATGGAGGTCGCATCGGCCGAGGTCAACGATGCGGCCGCGGCCGCCGTCGGGGCCTCCGGTGCCGTGGAGGCGGCGGCCGTGCTGCGCCGGCTGGCCGACAAGGCCCGCGGTCACGCCGGTGGGGCCGCGCCCAATGTTCCGGGAAGCGATGCCGCCGAGGGCGCTCGGGCTGCCGGACTGCTTCGTCCGGGCTCGCTGACCGCGGAGAAGGCCGTGCGCCTGTCGATCCAGGACGCCGAGGAGATCCTCGACACCTATCTCGCCGCAGCCGAGCATGCCACCGAGGAGACCCTGCTCAACGAAGCCCAGAAATTGGCCGAGCAGTCGTTGGGCCGCCTTGCACTTACCCGGTCTCTGCTGGCGAATCCGGACAGGGCCTGAAGGAACGCCGAAGTCGCGCGCCGGCGGCTGGTGTCAGGTGGATCCTGGCACCGGCGCCCCCGGTCCGTCGGGTGACTATTCGCTCTTCGGCTCGAAGCGGTAGCGGAAGTCGCAATGGTCGGCGCCCTGCATGATGGTCTGCGTCCGCTCCATCGTGATGCGGGGATCGTAGCCGGTGCAGAAGGCGGCGTCGCGGTTGCAGGACAGCAGGTGCCCGATCGACCCCAGTCCCATCTCCCGGTACATCTCGGCGTAGCGGCAGCGCGTGACGTTGTAGTCGAAATGGGTTTCGTCCTGCCGCTTCACCTCCAGCCGCAGGGCGTCGTCCTTGGTCCACAGCGGCTGCAGATCGGCGAAGCTTTTCAGGCTGGTCCCCTCCGGCTCGGTCGCGGCGAAGGATTGGGCGGCGGCCAGGGCGGCCTTGGTGATCGCGGCGCCCAGGATCTCCTGTGCCGTGGCCTCGCCCAGCCGGGCGACCATCTCCTCATAGACCGGCTTCAGGATTTCCGCCTCGATGCGGCGGCGTTCCAGAATGCCCAGGGTTTGGGTCCCCTTGGTTTCGGTCATGACAGGCTTCCTTCTCTGAGGTGGCGTCAATGGGCATGGCCGCCGAGGTAGGCCTCGGCGATGCGCGGGTCGTCCCGCAGCTGGGCGGCCGGACCGGCCAGCACGATGCGGCCATCCTCCAGAACCGCGGCGTGGTCGGCGATGCGCAGGGCGGCGCGGGCGTTCTGCTCGACCAGCAGGATCGACACCCCCTCCGCCCGGATGCGGCCGATCAGGTCGAAGATCTGCGCGACGATCTTCGGCGCCAGCCCAAGAGAGGGCTCGTCGAGCAGAAGCAGCGTCGGCTTTCGCATCAGGGCGCGGGCGATGCACAGCATCTGTTGTTCGCCGCCGGACAGCGAACCGGCATTCTGGCGCAGCCGCTCGCTCAAGATCGGGAACATCGCCAGCACGCGGTCCAGCTCGCCCAGCCCGACGTCGCCGCCGCCGAGCACCAGATTCTCGCGGACATTCATGTTGGAGAAGATCTGCCGCCCTTCCGGCGCCTGGGACAGGCCGAGTTGGACGATGCGGTGGGCCGGCATGTTGGTGATCGGCTGGCCGCGGAAGGTGATGCTGCCTTGGCGGGCGCGGTAGATGCCGGACACGGTGCGCATCAGCGTGGTCTTGCCGACGCCGTTGGAGCCGAGCACGGCGACGATGGCGCCCTCCGGCACCTCCAGGCGGACGCCGTGCAGGATCTCCTGCGGCCCCATGGCGACATGCAGGTCCGCGATCGAGAGCAGTGGGGCTGTCATTGGCGGCGCGGTCATTCATCCACCCCAAGATAGGCTTCGAGGACGGCCGCATCGTTGCGGATCGCGTCGGGCGTGCCGTCGGCGATCTTGCGGCCGGAGGCCAGCACAAGGATGCGCTGGCAGATGCCCATGACCAGCGTCATGTCGTGTTCGACCAGCATGATGGTCAGACCCTGTCCGTGCAGCCGTTTGATGAAAGCTGCCAGATCGCGCGTTTCGGTGTCGTTCAGCCCGGCGGCCGGCTCGTCCAGGATCAGGAAGCGCGGCCGCATGGCGAGCGCGCGGGCGATCTCCAGATATTTGCGCTGGCCGTAGGGCAGGTTGGCCGCCAGCTCCGCCGCGACATGGGTCAGGCCGACCGCCTCCAGCGCCTCCCAGGTGCGGTGGCTGATCTCGGCGGAGTGGGCTCTGCCGCCCCTGGAAAAGGGGCCGAACAGGGCGCCGAACGCCCCCTGCGGCAGCGCGCCCACTGCGCCGACCGACACGTTGTCGAAGACCGACATGTTGGGGAAGATGCGCAGGTTCTGGAATGTGCGGCTGATGCCCAGCCGCGCCACCTGGTTGGGCTTCAAGCCGCTGATGGTCCTGCCGGCGAAGGCGACGGTTCCGCCGGACAGCGGGGTGAAGCCGGAAATCAGGTTGAACAGCGTGGTCTTGCCGGCACCGTTCGGTCCGATCAGGCCGACCAGTTCGCCCTCGTCGACATGGGCGGTCACGTCGCCGACCGCCTGCACGCCGCCGAACCGGCGGCTGACGTTGCGGATTTCAAGAAGATGGGTCATCGCCAGCCGATCCCTTCGCCCTTCCGTTCACCGTCGCCGCTGTTGCGCCACGCCGCACCCAGCTGCCGGCGCACCAGCCGCAGGGCGGAAACCTCACCCAGCAGCCCCTTCGGCAGCAGCAGGATGGAGAGGAACATCACCAGCCCGACCATGATGTTGCGGAAATCGCCCAAGGCCCGCAGGCCCTCCGGCAGCAGGATCAGCAGCAGTGCGCCGATGATCGCCCCCGGCAGGCTGCCGAGGCCGCCGACCACCACCATCGCCAGGATCAGGATCGATTCCGAGAATTTGAAGTCGCCCGGCGAGATGTAGCCGGTCATGTGCGCCCACAGGCTGCCCGCCACCCCGGCGAAGAAGGCCGACAGGGTGAAGGCCTCCATCTTCAGCCGCACGGTGCGCACGCCCATGGCGTCGGCGCACTGGTCGTCCTCGCGGATCGAGCGCAGCGCGTTGCCGTAGTAGGAATGGCTGAGCCGGCTGATCGCGACGACCGACAGCGTCACCACCGCCGCCACGGTGTAGTAGGTGGCGAGACGTCCGGACAGGCTGAACCCGAACAGCTCGAACCCCTTGGTGACGATGATGCCGTTCGGTCCCTTGGTGAAATCCACCCAGTTCAGCATGACCAGATACAGCATCTGCCCGATGGCGAGCGTCGCCACGGCGAAATAGATGCTGACCAGCCGCATCGTCGGCAGCGCCACCAGGAAGGCGACCAGCGCCGCCACCAGACCGGACAGCGGCAGCGTGACGGTGAAGCCCAGCCCCAGTTTCGAGGTCAGCAGCGCCGCCGTATAGGCGCCGACGCCGTAGAAGGCGGCGTGCCCCAGATGCAGCAGCCCCGCCACCCCCGTCACCAGATGCATGGAGGCCGAGAGCAGGACGAAGATCAGCGCCAGATTGGCGATCTGGTAGAAATAGCCCCGGTCGAAGCCGGCCAGCAGCGCCGGCAGGGCAGCGAAGACCAGCAGCAGGATCAGCGCCGGAACCAGCAGGCCCCGGCGCCGGGTCAGGCCATCGGCGGGGGCCACAGTCTCAAACGCGTTCACGGCGCGCTCCGAACAAGCCGTTGGGGAAGAAGATCAGGGTCAGGATCAGGAAGCCGTAGGCCACCATGTCCGACCAGCCCGACGAGACGAAGGTCGTCGCCATGCTTTCCGAAATGCCGAGGATCAGCGCGCAGATCACGGCACCGGGGATGGAGGACAGCCCGCCCATCACCATGGCGACGAAGGCCTTGATGCCGGGGGTGAAGCCCATGGCGGGGAAAACCGCGCCGTAATAGAGCCCCATCAGGATGCCGGCCGCCGCACCCATCATCGACCCGACGACGAAGGTGGTGATGATGGTGCGGTCGGTGTCGATGCCCACATACTTCGCACCGAGCGGGTTGTTGGACACCGCGCGGATGGCCAGCCCGACGCGGGTGCGCGTCAGCAGATACTGCAGGCCGATCAGCATGGCGGCGGCGACACCGAAGATGATGAAGTCGCCGGTCACCAGGATCACCGGGCCGACGCGCACCGGCGTGTTGATCAGATACTCGAAGGGGATGGAGCGCATCTGCGATCCGAAGACGATCTCCAGCGCCTCGCGCACCACGATGGACACCGCCAGCGAGGAGAGCAGCGTCGATTCCCGCATCGCCCGCGACTTCAGCGACGCCTCGTCGGTGAAGCGGCGGAACGGCTTGAAGGCCAGCCGCTCCAGCGAGAAGCCGGCCAGCGCCCCGATCGCCAGCGCGCCCAGGATCACCGCCACGATGGGCGGCGCCGTGGCCGAGATCAGGACCAGCCCGGCGAAAGCGCCGAGCGTGTAGATCTCGCCATGGGCGAAGTTGACGACGTTCAACACGCCGAAGATCAGCGTGAAGCCGATCGCCATCAGCGCATAGGTCATGCCCAGCGACAGGCCGATGGCGAGCTGCTGGAGGTAATAGGGATCGAACATGCGGGCTCTGTCGCTGGGGAAGAGGGAAGCGTGGTTGGGGCCTTATGGTTCCCTCTCCCGCCCCGGGAGAGGGAGGGGACCCACGAAGTGGGGAGGGTGAGGGGGAGCCCAAGAATCCCGAACCGCATGGCTCCTTGGATCACCCCTCACCCTTCCCATGCTCCGCATGGGCCCCTTCCCTCTCCCGGGGCGGGAGAGGGAAACACAGGTGCCCTCAGTCGGCGACCGGAACGAAGGCGCCGCCCTTGACCTCGACCTTCACCAGCTCCTTTTCGGCCTCGCGGTCGGCGCTGAAGCTGGTCTTGCCGGTCACGCCGGGGAAGTCCTTGGTCTGGGCCAGCGCGTCGCGCACCTTCTCGCGGGTCGGGTTGGGCGAGGCCTTTTCCACCGCCGCCAGCATGATGCGCACCGCGTCATAGGCCTGGGCCGGGAACTGGCCGGGGACGGCGCCGTCCGAGCGCTTCTTCCATTCCTCGACGAAATGCTGGACGTTCGGCGACGGGTCGGTCGGCAGGAAGTTGGAGGTCAGGTGCATGCCCTCCGCCGCCTCGCCGGCCAGTTCGATCAGCTTCGGGCTGTAGGCAGCCGAGGTAGAATAGACCGGCGTCTTGACGCCGAGCTGGTGCAGCTGCTTCAGGAACTGCGCCCCGTCTTCATAGAAGAAGCCGGTGTAGATCGCGTCGGGCTTCGCACGCTCCAGCTTGCTGATCAGCGAGCGGTAATCCTTCAGGCCGCGGTTGAAGAACTCCGAAAAGACGACCTTGCCGCCGTCGGCCTTCACCGCGTCGGAGAAGCCGCTGACCACCGACTGGCCCCAATCGGTCTGCTCGGCGATCACCGCGACGTTCTTGAGGCCCTTGGACGCCATCCATTTGGCGTTGTAGGGGCCTTCCTGCGCCTGGGTGGCGATGTTGCGGAACTGGTACTTGGAGATCTTGGTGTAGTCGGGGTGCGAGGCGGTCTGCGACAGCTGAGGCATGCCGGCCTCCTTGTAGACCTGCGCCGCGGCCATCGACACGCCCGAGGTGAAGTCGCCAAGAACGCCGACGATCTCCTTGTCGTCCACGAACTTGCGGGCGATGTTGGTGCCTTCCTTGGCGTCGGACCGGCTGTCCTCGAAAACGATCTCGACCTTGAACGGCTTGCCGGCGGCGTTGAACTCGGTCAGCGCGATCTCGGCGGCCTTGCGGAAATCCTGGCCGTACTGCGCGGTGTCGCCGGTCAGCGGCAGCTGGTAGCCGAGCTTGACCGTGTCGGCGGCGAAAGCCGAACCGGCGATCCCGGCAGCGGCAAGCGTCGTGAGCGTGAGGAGGCGGAGTTTCATGGCGGAGACACCCTCTTCTTCCGTTTGGCTTCTTATGCTTTGCAGCGCGTGGAATTATTCGGCGGCTTTGGCGCCCGGCAGGACCTTCAGCCGGCAGCAGCCCTCGTCCCCCGGCTTCCAGGTCTCGCCCTTGAAGACGAAGCCTGCCGCTTCGAACAGCCCGCCGTCGATGGCGCCGGCCATCTTGCAGAGCAGTTCCAGATCGGTGTCGGAGCGGCCCTGGGCCTGCCAGGCCTCCTTCAGCGGGCAGCGGTGGAAGTGGATTTCCAGCGCCTCGCCGTCGCACCGCTTGATCTCGGGCGCGAACATGCTGTCGCGGTTGGGAATGCCGTCGAGGAAGGCATGGCAGAGGCCGGTCAGGTCGTCCGGACCATGGCCGGCATACTTCGCGCCCATCGCCTCGCCGAGGCGGCGGGTGGCTTCCTGGCCGACCTCCAGCGCCGCTTCGGTGCCGAACCGCTCGCGCAGCACGTCGAACATATGGGCGTATGACGCCGCGCGCATCGCATAGGCGTTGCGCAGAAGGGTGGGGTAATCGGGGGTATCCGACATGCCGGCCGTCTCCTTGATTAGATTTCGCGGGCGTCGTTCCAGCGGTATTGCAGGATCTTCAGCGGACCGACGCGTTGCAGCAGGGCATTGAAGGGCAGGGGAGTCGGCGGGGTGAAGGGCAGGGCGAGGTCCTTCGGATCCTGGCCGATCGCCGCCCGCGCCAGTTCCCGACCGAGCGAGATCGACAGCGCCACACCGCGCCCGTTGCACCCGGCCCAGGCGAAGCCGTTCGGCCCCAGCCGGTGGACGCGGGGAAAGTAATCGGTGGTCATGGCGATTCGCCCATTCCACACGTAATCGAAGCTGACGCCGCTCAGCGCCGGGAACATCCCGGCCAGACGGTCGCCGACGATGCGCTTCAGCCGTTCCGCCCCGTTCACCGGGATCAGCAGCGCGCCGCCGGTCACCAGCCGGTTGTCGGCGGTGTAGCGCATGAAGCGCAGATCGCCATGGGTGTCCGACATCGCCTGACGGCCCGGCAGGATGGTTTTGCGGACATTGTCGCCCAACGGCGCGGTCGCCATCTGCCAGGACAGCACCGGCACCACCTCCGTCCGGATCTCATGGAAGACGGCGGCGGCATAGCCGTTGGTGCCCAGCACCAGCGCGTCGGCGGTCACCAATCCCTGCGGCGTGCGGGCGACCCACATGTCGCCGCGCCGTTCCACCGACAATGCCGGGGAGTTGACGTAGACCGCCGCCCCGGCCTCGACGGCCTTGGCGGCAAGCCCGCGCACCAGCGCCAGCGGGTTGATGTGCCCGCCGGTCCGGTTCATCCAGCCGCCGTAATAGGCATCGGTGCCGAGAAGGGCGGAGACCGCGGCGCGGTCCAGCAACTCCACGTCGGCGCCGTACCGGCCCCATTGGGCGGCCCGGCGCTCGGCGATCTTGATGCGGCCCGGCGAATGCACCGGCTGAACCCAGCCGGTCTGCTCCGCCGCGCAGTCGATGCCGAGACGGCGCACCAGATCGAACAGGGTGGAGGCGCTGTCACGGATCAGGCCGACGAAGCGCTCCCCGGCTTCGCCGCCGAAACGGGCGACGAGGTCGGCGGGATCGGGGCGGGTCAGGGTCGGGATGACCTGCCCGTTGTTGCGTCCCGAAGCGCCCCGGCCGAGTTCGGACGCCTCCAGCACCACCGCGTGCTTGCCGGCCTCCGCCGCGTGCAGGGCGGCCGACAGGCCGGTGAAGCCGCCGCCGATCACCAGCACATCGGCCTGCACGTTGCCCTGCAACACCGGCAGGTCCGGAGGCGGCGGGGCGGTGGCCTCCCATAGCGAGTCGGGGCGTCGCCAAATCCCGCCCCGACCTGGAATGTCCTGCGCCTGGTCTGCCACGTCCGCTTGCCCCATTCGGTCAAAATCCGTCAGGACCGATCCGTTGCTGGTTCAGGTCCCTTCGTTTCCAGACAAACTATGAGACAAAAGGCACACGTGCGCAATTCCCAAGATTTTCTCGCAAAAACATTCTTATGCCATGTGTCGTGCTGGGAAATTCATGGGAATTGCACAAGAAGCAGATCACCCGGCCTTCGGCAGCACGGTCTCGGCCAGCCGCACCCAATAGCTTGCGCCGATCGGCAACACCGCGTCGTTGAAGTCATAATGCGGGCTGTGCAGATTGCGCCCCTGGTCAGAAGGCCCGGCACCGACCCAGATGTAGCAGCCCGGCCGCTTCTGCAGCATGAAGGAGAAATCCTCCGCCCCCATGCTGGGCATCGGGTCCAGATCAAGGGCGTCTTCTCCGACCACCCGCGCCGCCGCTTGCCGCGCCAGTTCGGTTTCCTTGACGCTGTTGGTGGTGGGGGGATAGCGCCGTTCGTAGCGCAGGCTGGCCTCGACGCCGAACCCGCCGGCGATGGCGGTCGCGACCTCGCCCATGCGGCGCTGAACCAAATCCTGAACCTCCGGCCGGAAGGTCCGCACCGTGCCACGGAGTACGGCGGTGGCCGGCAGGACATTCCACGTGTCGCCGGCGTGGAATTGGGTGACGCTGACGACGGCCGAATCGATGGGATGGACGCTGCGGGCGGCGATGGTCTGCCAAGCCCCCACGATCTGGCTTCCCACCATGATCGTGTCCGTTCCCATGTGCGGCATGCCGGCGTGGGTGCCCTTGCCGGTCAGGGTCAGCTCGAAGATGTCGTAGGCGGCCATCAGCGGGCCGGGGCGCAGCGCGATGCGGCCGACCTCCAGCCCCGGCCAATTGTGCATGCCGAAGACCTTTTCCACCGGGAAACGGTCGAACAGCCCTTCTTCGACCATCACGCGTCCGCCGCCCTCATTCTCCTCGGCCGGCTGGAAGATGAAGACGATGGTGCCCTGGAAGAGGTTGGGATTCTCGGTCAGGTGGCGGGCCGCGCCCAGCAGCATCGCCGTATGGCCGTCATGCCCGCAGGCGTGCATGCGCCCCGGATTGCGCGAGCTGTGGGGCAGGTTGGTTTCCTCATGGATGTGCAGCGCATCCATGTCGGCGCGGAAGCCGACCATCGGACCCTCGCCGTTGCGCAGGATCCCGACCACCCCGGTCTTGGCGAGGCCGCGATGGACCTCCAGCCCGAAGGAGGCCAGCTTTTCCGCCACGAAGTCGCTGGTCCGCTGTTCCTCGAAGGCGGTTTCCGGATGGGCGTGCAGATCGCGCCGCCATTCCGTCATGTCCGCCGTCAGCCTGTCCATTCCCGTCGCCATCCCGTCCATCGCCTGTTCCTCTTGTTCGGGCAAAATCCTGTTTCAATCCTGCCCAACTTATACCGGAACCGAAACGGTCTATTTCGGCCGGAACGCCCGAAGCCCTTCCGTGACCCCGCGTGATGGTGGGGACCGCCCGGCGCCGTCCGGCGCAGGAGTTCCCTGCCGCCGCCGTACAACGAACAAGCGCGGCCCGATGCCGCCGACGGGTTCATTGACGGAATGGCGACGACCATGGACGGGAACGCGACACGGCGTACCGACGGATTGCTGCGTCTTGCGGTCCAGCATCACAATGCCGGACAGAGCGAACGGGCGGAGCGGTTTTGCCGCGAGATCCTGCGAATCGACCCGACCCATGGCGATGCCGCCCATCTGCTGGGCCACATCGCCTATCAGGACGGGCGCAGGACCGACGCCACCCGGCTGTTCGACACCGCGGCGCGGTCCAATGCGCTGGTCGGCTCCTACCATCTGGCGCTCGGACAGGCGTTGATGGAGGAGGGGCGCGTGGCGGCCGCACTCGCCAGCGCCCGCCGGGCTCTCGCCGTCAATCCCGACGATGCCGCCGCGCTGTGCCTGCTGGGCTCCATCGCCGGGCGGCAGGGGCGGCCGGTCGTGGCATTGCGCTGCTACCGCGCTGCGGCGCGTCTGGTGCCGAACGCGGCCGAACCGCGGCTCGGCATGGGCCGCGCGCTGGAGGACCTGCGGCAGGCCGGACCTGCCATCGGCTGCTACCGTATGGCGGCAAAGCTGCGGCCGCAGGATGGCGCCACCCGCGTCGTGCTGGCCAACGCGCTGCGCCGTTGGGGTGCGATGGCGGAGGCTGCCGCCGCTTATCGGGACGCCATCGGGTTGGGCGCCGACAACGGATCGGTCTGGGCCAATCTGGGCGCCACGCTTCAGGGGCTGGGCCGGTTCGGCGAGGCTGAAGGCGCCTATGTCGAGGCTCTGCGCCGCGAGCCCGGCCATGCCGAGACCCGCAACAATCTGGGCCTGCTGCTGCATGCGCAGGGCCGCCATCAGGAGGCGCGGTCGCGGTTCCGCACCGCGCTGGTGCTCGACCCGTGCCATGTTCCGGCGCTCGTCAACCTGGGATTGGCGGACTCGGCGCTCGGGGACCATGGCGGTGCGGAGCGGTGGCAGCGTCGCGCCATCGCCCGCGAGCCCGGCCGGGCGGAGGCATGGAACAATCTGGGCAACGCCTGCAAGGCCCAGGGGCGGCGGGGGGAAGCCGAGCATTGCTGGAAACGCGCGCTGGCGCTGCACCCCGCCTTCGCCGATGCGCTGGGGAATCTCGGCGCCGACCTGTCGGACCGCGAAGCCTTTGGGCCGGCGGTGGTGCAGGTGCGCCGTGCCATCCGGCTGATGCCCGGCCATGCGCCGCTGCATGCCGTGCTGGCCTATGCGCTGAACGGTGCCCAGAGCCCGGTCGAGGCCGACGTCGCCTGCCGCAGGGCGCTGGCGCTGGCGCCGTCGCTGGCCGACCCGCTCTGCACCCTGGGGCTGGCGGAGCAACGCCAGGGGCGGGCCGACGCCGGCCGCTGGTTCGAGCGCGCCGTCGCCGCGGCGCCCGGCCATGCGCTGGCCCGCTTCAACCGCGGCCTGCTGTCGCTGGAACGCGGCGCACTGAGCGCCGGCTGGGCCGACTACGCCTTCCGCTTCAAGGCCGGGCGCGTGCGGCCGGAGCGGCGCTTCACCATCCCCGAATGGACGGGCGAGCCGCTGGACGGCAAGCGCCTGTTCGTCTGGCGCGAGCAGGGGGTGGGGGACGAGTTCCTGTTCGCCTCCTGCTATCCCGACCTGATCAGGATGGCCGGGCGGGTGGTGATCGAATGCGAACGCCGGCTGGTGCCGCTGTTCGCCCGCTCCTTCCCGAAGGCGACGGTGCGTGCCGAACAGCCGCCCTGCGGGCTGATGGAGGCGGAGACGGTCGATTGCGACTATCACATCCCGGCCGGCTCGGTCCCGCGCCTGCTGCGCGAGCGGCTGTCGAATTTTCCGGCACGGTCCTGCTGGCTGTTCGCCGACGGCAGCCGCGTCGCCGACTGGCGCGAGCGGCTGGATGGCGCGGGCGACGATCTGCGGGTCGGCATCAGCTGGCGCAGCCAGGTGATGACCGCCGACCGCCGCAGCGCCTATCTGCCGCTGGATGCCTGGGGACCACTCTTCGCGGTGCCCGGCGTCACCTTCGTGAACCTGCAGTATGACGACTGCCAGCGTGAAATCCTGGCGGCGGAACGGCGGTTCGGGCAGCCGATCTATGGCTGGACAGGGCTGGACCTGCGCGACGATTTCGAGGAGACGGCGGCGCTGGTGTCGGCGCTCGACCTCGTCATCGCGCCGGCCAATTCGGTGGCGGAGCTGGCCGGTGCGCTGGGAGTGCCGGTCTGGCGCTTCGGTCACCGGGATTGGACGCAGCTCGGCACCGCCGGGCGGCCCTGGTACCCCTCGATGCGCCTGTTCCAGCCGCTGGGCGGGCAGGGGCTTGAACAGGCGCTGGAGCGGATCGCGACGGAATTGCGGCGGGTGGCGGGGGGCTGACCGGCCTACATCAGCCGCGGCGGCTGATCGCCATCCTCGTCGAAGCTCCGGTTGGACGGCGGCAGGCGGAAGGCGGCGGCGAAGATGCGGTCGGCAAGGTCCGGGGGCGGGCGGTCTTCCGATTGCCCGAGCGCCAGTTCCATCGTCACCATTTCATCCAGCATCGCCTGCGCCTTGACCGAACGCAGAAGAAGGCGCCGCGCGTCCCTGGCCGCATCGGCTGGCCAGAGGGAGAGGTCGCCTCCGTAGCGATCGAGCCGATCGCGAAACTCCTCATCCGTCATCGAAGGAATCCCTGGCCGCCTGCGCACTGGCGCGCAGCAGCAGCCGGAGTTGCTGGCGCGCGCGTTTCAAAAGCGACTCTACAGCACCGACGCTGATTTGCATAACGGCGGCGATGTCGGCGTTGCTTAAATTCTCGTAATAAAACAGCGTCACGGCGGCGCGCTGCTGCGGGGTCAGCCTGTTCTGGGCATCCAAAAGGCGCGCGGCGACCTGCCGGCGGTGGATGGTGCTGACCGCGTCGGGGGCGCTGTCCGACGGCTCCGCCACGGTTTCCAGATCCTGGCCGACCGGCCGGCGCTTGTGGTCGATGCAGCGGTTCACCACCACGCGGTAAAGCCACGTCGTGAACCGGGCGCCGCCGTCGTCGCTCCATTGGGTGCGGCGCTGCCAGACCTGGAGGAAGGCGTCCTGCACGACATCCTCGGCCTCCGCCTCGTTGCCGGTCAGGCGGCGGGCCAGGGCATAGGTGCGTTTCAGGTGGCGATGCACCAGCCGCCGATAAGCCGTCTGGCTGCCGGCGCGGATTTGCGCCATCAGCGCTTCGTCGCCGTCCTCGTCCGCAGGCATGATGACGCCGGAGGCGGGACCCCGGCTCAGGTCCCCGGACATGGAGCGCCCGACGCTGGACTCCTCCCGCAGAAGGTCAAGCCGAGAGTCCGCCATTTGCATGATCCATCGTTCTCCCGACGACGGATGCATGCGACCCTTTGGCCGGCGCACCGACGACAGTGGATGGCCCGCCGCGTTCTGCGGCGATGGCCTGCCAGGCCTTCAGCATGAAGGACGTCTGGCGGATGAGCGAGTCACAGGCCGCAACCGGATCCTTCCGGCTGGCGGCGGCGCCCGCCTGCACGATCAGCCGGTGGTAGAACCGCCGAAGCGTCAGCGCGACATCCTTATTTTTGTCGAAAACCAGAATGGAATCAAGGCCTGCGAACACCATGACCGCATTTCGGATCGCAGTGTGGTGCGCTTCGAACCGGCGGTCCGCGGCGGCGTCGCGGGCGGCATACAGATGGGTCATCGCCCGCTCGTACAGCCGCACCACGGCGACCAGCGGCGGCACCGCGCTGTTGGCGACGGCGTAGGCATTCAGGGCTTTCGAATAGGCGGAATTACGCATGGCGCCAAATCCTCATCATTGAAGGACCGTGACCGCTGTCAGCTGTCGCTGCTGCTGTCGCTGTAGGTCAGCTGTTTCAGCAGAAGGGCCGCCGTCTCGGCCGCCGCCTCCAGCTTCGCGTAATAGGCGGTCAGGGTGCTGCGGTAGGTCTCGGCCTTGGTCTTGATGTCGGAGGACCGGCTTTCCAGCTCGCTGTCGCGGGTTTCCAGATCGTCGATGGCAGTCGCGAGGTCGCTGTCGTACTCCGCCGACGCATCGTCGATGACGCCGAACAGCTTGTCGGCCAGCCCTTGCGAGAAATCGATGTCGACGCTGCCGCTGTTGCCGGAATAGACCAGAACGATGCCTTCATAGGCGGTGCCGGTCGCACCGATGATGCGGTTGCCGCTGACGGTGAACAGGCTGCTGTCGCCGTCGACCGATGCAGAGGTCAGGTTCCCGTCGTCGCCGCGCACGATGTCCAGCGTGAAGGACAAAGCCGAAGCACTGTTGGTGTAGCGCAGCAACGACATCTGGCTGGACGAACTCGTCATGTTGAGGCCGAGCAACTGCTGGACCGAGTCGATGTTGCTGCTGAGGATGCTGTTCAGCGTGTCCTCGTCCAGTTCCAGCTCGTTGGAACTGTTGAAACTGATGCCGAGAGAAGCCATCGACAGCACCGTGCCGTCATCGGTGGTGATCGACGTGTTGAGGGCGCTGTTCACCGACCTGACGATCTGCCGCAGCAGGCTGTCGGAAAACAGCGTCGCGTCGCTGGACGCCGTGCCGTCGCTGGTCGTCGCCTGCTGCGTCAGCACGAAGTCGCGGTATTCGTTGTAGGCGTCGACGAAGCTGGTGATCGCCGACTTGATCGAGGACAGATCGGTCGACACCTCCATCGAGATCGCCGTGTCGGGGCTGGCGCTGTAGAGGTTCAGCGTCACGCCTTCGATGGCGTCGTCGATGGTGTTGGAAGCGCGGGTGATGGTGACGCCGTCGATCTCGACGATCGCATCCTGCACCGCGACCAGCTCGTTCTTGATGGTGCCGTCGCTGTCGGTCAGGCCGAGCGACGACAGGACGCCGTCGCCGCCGTCGGTCAGCGAAATGGCCTCGCCCGTGTTGTTGGAGGTCAGGATCAGCTGATAGCTGCTGTCGCTGACCTGCACGATGCTGGCGGTGACGCCGCTGGTGGATTTGTTGGCGTTGATGGCGTCGCGCAGGTCGGTCAGGCTGTCGTCGCTCTCCATCGCGATGGTGACGGCGCTGCCGTCGGCCGCCTGGAGCGTAAAGCTGCCGGAATAGCCCAGCGCATCGGTCTTGCTGCCGACGGCGTCCGCCGCGATCTTGTGCTTGGTGGCGAGCTGCTGCACCACGACCGAATAGGTGCCGACCTCCGTATCGTCGTCCACCGTGGCGCTGAACACGTCGTCGTCGCCGACATATGCGGTCCGCTGCCCGAACAGGTTGGAGGACGCGCCGGTGGAAACGCTGCGGTTGCGCAGCCCGTCGATGGCGTCGTTGACCGCCTGCAGTTTGTCCTGCAGGTCGGTGTAGGCGGTGATCTTCGCCTCGTTCGCCGTGATCTTGGTGTCGATCCGGTCGGCCTTCGCCAGCCTCTCATTGACCTTCGCCTCGATCAGGGTGGCATAATCGATGCCGGTGCCCGAATCGCTGGAAGACAGGGCGGAATAGCCGGTGCTCGCGGCCGTGCTGGACGTGGTGGAGCTGACCGTTGTCATTGCAGAACTCTCCCGGCTCCAGCCGCCCGGCGGGCGGCGGATGGCACGGTCGTGAAGAGGTCATGACCGTGAATTCCATGGCGCTGATGACGAGAGGAAAACGGCCGCCGGCGACGCGCCCCACGAGTGTGTGAGGCTGTGCGGGACGCGCGCCCCCGCCAGCGGCCCTACGAACCGTCAGCGGAGAAGGGAGAGCAAATTCTCCGGCATCGAGTTCGCTTGGGACAGCACCGCGATGGCGGCCTGGGTCAGGACTTTTTCCGACGACAGTTTCGACTGCTCCTCGGCCACGTCGACGTCCATGATGGCGGACTGCGCGGCCTCGGTGTTCTCGATGGTCGTGTCGATCATGTCGCTGCGGAATTCGAAGCGCGAGATCAGTGCTCCGACGTCGGCGCGGGCGTCCGACAGGGTGGTCACCGCGGTGTCCAGCGCCGTCAGCGCTGCGGCCGCGGTGGCCGATGTGCCGACATCAAGCGCGTTGATGCCCAGCCCTGTCGTGGTGACGCCGGCGATCTGCACGGTGATGTTGTCGTTCGAGGTGGTGCCGACGCGGAAGTTCACTCCCGACGCCCAGTTGGTCGAACCATCGAGCAGCGATTCGTCGTTGAAGCGGGTGCCCGACGCGATGCCGTCGATTTCGTCCTGCAGCTGCTGGAACTCGGCGTCGAGATAGGAACGCTCGTTGTCGGTGACCGAGCCGGACAGCGATTGCGTGGCCAGCGAGCGCATGCGCTGCACGATGTCGGAAATGCTGGACATGCCGCCGTCGGCGGTCTGCAGGATCGACGACCCATGCGAGGCGTTGGTGGCCGCCTGGTTCAGCACCGTGATGTCCGACTGCAGCGAGGTGCCGACGGCGAGGCCGGCGGCGTCGTCCGACGCCTTGGTGATGCGCGAACCGCTGGCGATCTTCGAGACCGAATCCGACTGGTTGGTCGAGTTGATGTTCAGGTAGCGAAGGGCCGAATTGGAAGCCGTGTTGGTCGAGATGACGGGCATGATGTGGTCTCCTGATCGAACCGGGCCGTTTCGGCGACCCTCACTGGGACTCACGGGGCAAGCGGCGAAAGCTGGCGGGATTTTTCGATCGGGTTGGCGCTTTTTTTCGCCGCTCCTGCGGTCACAGGTATTTGGACAGGTTGTCCTCTTCGAGGATCTTCATCAGGCTCATGGTCGCCTCCAGCGAGGCCTGGAGCTGCGACAGTCTGGTGGTGGATTCCGCCAGATCGACGCTGCGGATGTCCTCCACCTGGGTTTGCAGCACCAGCTGTTCGTCGACATGGCGGTCGATGGTGTTCTCCAGCGAGGAGCTGGCGGCACCCAGCTTGGCCTGCACGATCGACAGGCCGTCGGTGGCGTCGGAGGCGAGCTGCGTCGCCTCGGCCAGAAGATCGTCGTCCACAGGGTCGGTCGACATGTTGGCGATCAGGCTGAAGGCGCGCAGGGCCTTTTCAAAAGCCGGCTGATCGGCGGTGACGCCATAGGACAGCACGAAGTCGTCGGCTGCCTGGAAGTGGGCGACGGTGGAATCTCCCTGGTAATAGCCGGTGTCGGCGCTCGACGGGTAGGTCGCGGCGGTGTAGCTGTCGAGGTCGACCGCCTGCTGGTCGGTGCGTCCGCCGGCGAAAAGATAGCGGCCGTCCTGCTGGGTGTTCAGCAGCCCGCCGAATTCCTGCATCAGCTGGGCCGATTCCGCCACCACGCCTTCGACGCCGGCCGCGTTGTCGCCCTGTAGGCCGGTGATCAGCGCGCTGAGGCGGGAGGTCAGGTCCGACATGCCGCCGACGGCGTCGTACATCGACTGGATGCGGCCGTTCACGACCTCGCCCTCGTCGATATACTGTTCGAGCCGGCGGTAATGGCTTTCGAGGTTGACCAGCCGGCCGCTGTCCGACGCGATGCCCTTGTAGTCGGTGGAGTTCAGCCCCGACGCCGAGCGGACCTGTTCCGCGGCCACCTTGGCCTCGGCCTTCATCATGTATTGGACGAGCGTGTTCTGATGGTTGTAGGTCGCGACCCGTTCCATCGCGGTCTCCTCTACTGGACCATGTCGAGCGCCGTGCTGAACATCTCCTGCAGCGTCTTCATGACCGCGGCTGCGGCCTCGTAGGCGGATTGCAGGGTGGAGATCGCGGCGGTCTCCTCGTCGACATTCACGCCGCTCCGCGACGAGAAGGTCGATTCGAGGCTGCTGGTGTAGCTGTTCTGGCTGTCGTAGGCGGCGGACGCCGTGTCGGCGAGCGTCGCCGCCCCCTGGATCACCGCGCCGGCATAGCCGGCGAAGGTCGTGCTGCGGGCGCTCAAACCACCGGCGGCATCGAGGTCGTAGCTGGTGGAAAAGGCCGCCGACAGCGCCTGCGCCACCGATCCCCCGCCGCTGGTCAGCACCGTGTCGCCGGCGGTCAGCCCGCTGGTGGAGGACAGGGCGCCGGTCGCGAGCAGGCTGCTGTCGCTGGCGATGCGGGTCGTGACCTTGATGTCGGAGGCGCCGGTGCCGGTCAGCAGGTCGTTCATGCCGTAGGTATCGGAGAAGGCGCCGTTATCGCCGCCGAGCGCGATGCCGTTGCTGGAATCGGTGGCGGATATCACCAGCTTGCCGTCGGCGGAGATCGAGGCGGACGCATTGCTCATCGTGTTGATGGCGTCGACCACATCCTGCAGCGTCGACATGGTCGCCAGGTCGATGTCGAGGACCTCCGCCGCCGTGCCGCTGCTGTCGGTGACGGCGACGCGCAGCGTTCCGCCGGTCACCTTCAGCGCGTCGCTGGCCGAGACGGTCTCGGTGCCGGTCAGGCTTTGCGGGGCGGGGTAGGAGGTGCCCTGGTTCTGGATGGCGTTCAGCGTATCCATCAGGGTGGTCGCCAGTTCGTCCAGGCTCGCCTGCTGTGCTGGCAGGTCGGTGTCGCGCAACTGCACCAGGGCACCCAGCGTTCCACCCAGCGAGGAGCCGGTGACGTCGGTGCCGTTCAGCATGATGCCGGCAAATCCACTGCTGCCGCTGGCGCTGTAGACCGTTCTGGCGCTGACCGAGGCGGCCGGCGTGTAGGACAGTTCATGCACCTTGCTGTCGAGCAGCGACTTGCCCGACGCGGTGGAGATGCGCATCAGCCCGCTGTCGTCGACCTGATAGGTCAAGTCGATGTTGGTCGCCAGGCTCTTCAGCGCGGTGTTGCGCTGGTCTTCCAGGTCGGTGACGTTCTGGCCCAGCGCCTTGCCCTTGACGATCTGGTCGTTCAGGGAATCGATGCTGTTCAGCGTCTCGTTGATGCTGTCGACCGTGCTGGCGATCCCGTCGTCCGCCTGGGCGCGCAGCGATTGGATGGATGAGGAGGTGCTGCGCAGCGACTCCGCCAGATCCGAGAGGTCCTGCACGGTGGCGGCCTTGGCGCTCTCGCTTTCGGGGGAGGTGGCGAGCGTGCCCAGCGTGTCGGCCAGCGCGTCGATCATCGAACCGATGTCGGTGCCGCCGCTGTCGTCGTCGCTGACGCTGCCGAAGGTGGACTGCATCTGGTCGAGATAGCTGTTGCGGGTGTCGGCGTAGCCGAGGTCCGATTGCGCCGCGACCAGGGTCTTCAGCAGATAGCGGTCGACGTTGCTGCTGACGGCGGTGACGTCGACGCTGGAGATGTTGGTGCCGGTGCTGCGCGTGACATTGGAGGCGGTCTTGCGGGTGTAGCCGTCGGTGTCGGCATTGGCGACGTTGGAGGAGGCGACGGCGATCCCGACCTCGGACGTGCGCAGCGCCGACGTGGCGATTGAACCGGCGACGCGAAGCGACATGGCGGTTTCCTCCCCTGTGTTGCCTGCCGTCAGGCCGTCAGGCCGACGACATGGCCGGTGGTGCGCGTCGCCACGCGTGCGCCGTAGCGCCCCGCAGCGCCATAGGCGACGCCATAGACGCCGGCCGGCGCGGTTGACGCGGCGCGCAGGGCGGCGCCGATGGCGTTCTGGCGGGCGCGGTGCACCATGATCTGCGCCTCGATCTCCCGCATGCGGGCGGCCAGCGACGGCAGCACGCGGTCGGCGGCGGCCTTCGCGGCGCCGCGCACGGTGGGGGCGACGCGCTTGCTGCGGGTCTGCGCCAGCGCATCGTCCAAACGGTCCTTCCAGGTCCGCAGCAGAGTCTGCATGTCGCCGGCCGCCAGCAGCGCGTCGCGCGGCCGTCCCTCGCGCACGGCAGCCTCGGCACGCGCCGCGCTGCGGTCCAGTTCGGCGACGAAGGCCTCCAGCACCTCCACCGCGTCGACGCGGAGGACGATGGTGGGGGAGGCGGGTTCGGCGGGGTGGGTGGGCGCCTGCGCCTTGGTCAGGACGGGCTTCGGCGGGGCCGGCTTGCGCAGGGTCTGCTTGAGCGCCATGGCGATAGCTCCGGGTGTTGGATGTCTGGTTCCACGGCGGATGGGGGGAAAGCTGGCGGGGAATTTTTGGGGGAGTGTCGGCTTCGATTGCCCCCTCCCCGACCCTCCCCCGCTTTGCGGGAGAGGGTGCCTTATGCGAAACGGCGGCAGTTCCCTCCCCCGCCCAGCGGGGGAGGGTCAGGGTGGGGGTATTCGAAGCCGACGCCCATCCGCCCAACGGCTCACCGCCGTGCCGCCATCGCCCGCCCATAGGCGCTCATCGCAGCATTCGCGACCCGTCCGCGGTGGATCCGCGCTCCAAGTGCGCGCTTCTCCAAATCGAGGCCGTCGATCAGTGCGATCAGGTCGTCGGCCATCGCCAGCCGTTCGGCCCGCGTGGTCGGGCGCGCCAGCAAGGCCCGCGCCTGCACCACCAGCCGCCGATGGTCCAGCAGCAGGGCTTCGGCGCGGGCGAACCCGTCGTCCGGTGCGGCGGTCATGGCGTCACCGCTTCATCGAAATCAGCGTGTCCAGCATGTCCTGCGCCGTCGTCATCACCTTGGATGCGGCGGAATAGGCCTGCTGGGCGACGATCATGCGGCTGAACTCGTCGGTCAGTTCCACCGTGGAGCTTTCCAGCGAACTCGCCTCGATCTCGCCGGCGGCGCCGTCGCCGGCAGTGCGCAGCTGGTAATTGCCGGATTCGTAGGTCTGGGTGAAGGTGGTTCCGCTCTCGCTCTCCAACCCGTCGGCGTTGGCGAAGGTCGCGATGGGAATCTGGTAGATCGCCCGCGTCTCGCCATTGTCGAAGGTGGCGCGGACCACACCGCTGCTGTCGATGGTGGTGCCGGTCAGCGTGCCGGGTTCATAGCCGTCTCCGGTGGCCGTCCAGTCGCCGATGGCGGCGGTGTCCTCGCCCGACGCATACTGCGTCAGCCCGGTCGTGCTGTCGGCGCTGCCGAGATTCATCGACACGCTGCTATCGCTGGCGCCGGTGGTCCAGCCGCCGACCGAAAAGCTGATGGCCGACGGATCGACGCTGGTCGTGGTGCCGCTGCTGTCGGTCTGGGTGGCGCCGGCCAGCGAGCCGTCGCTGTTGAAGGTGATGGAGATCGGGAAGCCGGAGATCGTGCCGGTGGTGGTGGTGCCGTCGGCGGAGCTGGTCGGGTCCGATGCGCTGAGCGACCATGTGTTATCGGCCGTCTTGCTCCAGGTCATCGTCACCGAATGGCTGTTGCCCAGCGCGTCGAACAGCTCGACGTCGGTGGTGAAGCTGTCGCCGGTCTCGGCGTCGGAGGGCAGATTGGCCTCGATGTCCAGCGTCGAGGTCGCCTTGGGCGTGCCCTTGATGCTGGTGAGGTTGATCGCCTCCAGGCTGTCGGTCGAGGTCTTGTTGCCGGCCTTGACGGTGCCGTCGTCGCCGACCGCCCACCCGTAGAGGTAATAGCCCTCCGAATTGACCAGATTGCCGTTGGAATCGGTGGAGAAGGAGCCGTTGCGGGTGAAATAGGTGCCGCCGTCCGTTGTCTCGTCCGACACCACGAAGAATCCGTCGCCGTTGACGGCCATGTTGGTGGTGGTCGCCGACGACTGGATTTCGCCCTGGCGGCTGACGCTGCGGGTGTTGGACGCGATGACGCCGCCGACCTGCTCGTCCACCGTGGTGGTCTTGTTGATGTAGGAGGTGAACTCCGTCACCGTGCCCTTGAAGCCGGTGGTGCTGGAATTGGCGATATTGCTGGAGATGCTGGCGAGCGCCTTGCTCTGGGCGGTCAGCCCGGACGTGGCGCTGTACATCGCGCTGGTGAGGCTCATGGCGGCACCTGTCTTTCGAATTGTCCGGGAGAGGGTCAGGAGAGTGTCAGCACCTTGTCGGCCGACAGGCTGACGCCGCCGACAGTCAGCACCGCCGTACCGCTGGAGCTGTCGACCGCGGTCACGGTGCCCTTGAAGCGGGTGGTGGTGTCGATGGCATTGCCGCTGGCGTCGAGCGCGGTCACCGACAGGGTGTAGGTGCCGCTGCTGTAGCTCTTGCCGTCGGTGCCGATGCCGTCCCAGGTCACTTCGTGCGTGCCGGCGGCGGTGGAGGAGCTGACGTCGCTGTAGACGGTGTTGCCGTCGGAATCGGTGATGGTCAGCTTGACCGAGGACGCGGCGGACTCGAGGTCGTATTCCCAGGTCGCCTCGCCGTCCTGCAACGGCGTGGTGGAGCCTTCGGCCTCGACGGTGTGGCCGTAGTAGTTGACGGCGCTGCTGCCGGACCCGAGCGCGGTGGAGAGCGAGCTGCTGAGGTCGGACACCGTGCTGGTCAGCGTGTCGAGCTTGTCGCCGATCGACATCTGCTGTTCCAGCGAGGCGAGCTGGACCAGCTGGGTGGTATAGGTGCTGGCGTCCACCGGGTTGGTCGGGTCCTGCACCTCCAGCTGCTTCAGCAGCAGGGTCAGGAAGGACTGGTAATTGTCGACCAGCGAGGCGGACGAACTGCTCGACGCCGAACTGCTCGTCGTGGTCGTCGCGGATGTAGAGCTGACAGAATCGACCAGCATCGCCTTCTCCACCCAATCGCGGCCCGTTCGCGGAATCCGGGCGGGATTTCGCGGCGGTTCAGGCCGATGGCTCTTCGGGATGGGCGGCGGGCTGGCGCCGCCCCGTTCGTTCTGTGGCTATCCACGGAACGGCCGGCGAAAGCTGGCGCGGATTTTTTCAAAAAAATGCGGTGGACAGGAAAAGGGCCCCGGCGGGCCATGGCGGCCATCTGCGGTGGAGGGCCGGAACCGGCATCACGCTTTGCCGGTTGGGGATTGTATCCTCAACTGTCCCAGGGAGCCGTCCATGTCCGGCACGAAAGAGCGGAATCAGGAACAGGACCGGCGCACGGATCGAGATCCGGCCGCACCCGGCGAAGGCGGCGGCGCGGTGCCGCGCACGACCGAGGAAAACAAGAAGGCCGCCGAGGGCGAGCGCTTCGAGAAGGCTCCCAATCCGGGACATCCGGTCTAACGCCGGCTTGCTCGTCCCCGACTGGCCCGCCCTCAGATCGCTCGCCCCAAGAAGGCACTGGCGGTGCGGATTACTCCGCGGCCGTCAGCGCCGGCGTTGCGGCCTGCGTCTGCTTGCCGGAGCGGAAAACCAGCAGGGTGAAGAGCCCGAGCGCGCCCAGCAGCAACAGCGCGCTGACCGCGGCGACCGGCTCGAACGCGGTATAGCCGAGATGCAGGGCGGCGACGGCGACGGTCAGGAAGGCCGTGCCGACGCACCAGACGACGATCTGCGTCATCGCCAGACGGCTGGTCTCCAACGCCGGATGCAGCCGGTAATAGACGCCGAACAGGAAGAGCGACACCCAGCCCAGCAGGTTGAGGTGGGCATGGGCCGGCATCAGGCTGTGGTCCTGCGATGCGGCCATTCCAATCCCCATGCCGATACCGGCAAGTGCGAACAGGCAGGCCGCCCTGAAACTTGTGGATGAGGTTTTCATTGCTCTTGTCTCCAATCACCGTCCCCGTGAAGGTTCGTATTCGAACGATGTCAGAGCACTCAAATGCTGTCCATGGAAAAACCGTCCATAACCTTTGGATCAGGCGGGCGGATATTTTAAAATATCGGATCTCGACTGAGATACTGCCCGGGGTCGAAGTCGCAGGATGCGTCAATGACCCGTATTTGGAATAGTGGGCCGCCGTCCGTTCTTTCATCGGCGTCGTCGCCGTGCTCCAGGGCCAGCCGGTCGATACGGATCGGATCGACCGGCTGGCCCTGGCCGACAACATTTCAGGAGGCGCCGAAGTCATTGGGGTGCATCAGATCGGCGAAGCCGACGCGATGCAGGAATTCCGCACGCACCCGGTCGATCACCGCGTAGGCGACCGCCGAACCGTCGTTGGCCGGATCAACCACCACGCGGAACGGCCTCTTGCCGAACGGCGCATTCACCACACCGACGACGGTGTCGGCGACCTGCTTGGGATCCGCGGTTTCCGGCACGGTCGCGGCGAGCGCCTTCAGCATCCCGTCCGCGAAACCCGAGGGCAGACCCGCCTCGTAGTCCGCCGCAAGGGCCTTATCGTCGGGGGCGCCCGCATGGGCGAAGTGGTTTGTTCCCCTGGTGAAGGCGCCGGGAACGATGATCGATGTCTCGATGCCGAATGGGGCCAGTTCGCGCGCGTAGCAGACCGCCAGGGCGTCCATGCCGGCCTTGGCCGCGAAGTAGGGGCCGAGCATCGGCGGGACACCGCCGGCGGCACTGCTGCTGCCGATCCACACCACCAATCCCCGCCGTGCCTTGCGCATGTGCGGCAGGGCGGCCCGGTTGACGCGCTGGGTGCCGAGCACGTTCACGTCGTAAAGCGCGGCGAGCTGTTCGGGTGTGAATGCCTCGCTCGGCCCCCACACCATATGCCCGGCATTGTGGATCAGGACGTCGAGCCGGCCATGCTCCGCGATGATGGTCTCGACGGCCGATCGCGCCGATGCGTCGGACTGCACGTCGAGTTCGACCGTCCGCAAATCCACCTTGCGGTCCCGCGCATAGGCCGCGACCTCGGCGGCCTGATCCGCATTCCTGCCGCTCAGCCCGCGCATCGACGCGTAGACGATATGCCCCGACGCGGCCAGGGCGTTGGCCATCAGGCGGCCGAAGCCGCTCGATGCGCCGGTGATGAGAATGACCTGTGTCATGCCGTCCGCTCCCTCAGACCACGCCGCCGTTCGCCCGCAGGGTCTGACCGTTGATCCACCCGCCATCCGGTCCGACGAGCAGGGAAACCACGCGGGCGATGTCGTCGACCTCGCCCAGACGGCCGAGCGGGATCATCTGCCGGATGCGATCAAGCGTGGCCTGATCCTTGCCCTGGAAGAAAAGCTCGGTGGCGATCGGGCCGGGTGCGACCGCGTTGACGGTGATCCCCCGCGGACCCAGCTCCTTCGCCAGGATGTGCGTCAGGGCTTCGACCGCCGCCTTCGTGGCCGCATAGACCCCGTAGCTCGGCTGATAGAGACCCACGACACTCGTGGAGAAATTCACGATCCGGCCGCCGTCACGCAGCCGGTTCGCCGCCTCGCGCAGCCCGTTGAACGTCCCCTTGAGGTTGATCGCGATGATCCGGTCGAAGGCGGCGTCGTCCATCTGCGCGATGGGCGCCAGCGTCATGATGCCGGCATTGTTCACCAGCACGTCCACGCCGCCATAGGCCGCCTCGGCGGCATCGAACATCCGCTTCACCGCCGCCGGGTCGCTGACGTCGGCCTGGACCGGAATGGCCCGGCCACCGGCCGCCTCGATCTCTTCGACCAGCGTGCCGGCGGCGCCGGCGCTGCCGGCATAGTTGACGACGACCGCAAGGCCGTCACTCGCCAGCCGCCGGGCAATGGCGGCTCCGATGCCGCGGGATGCTCCGGTGACGATCGCCACCCGGTTCGTTGATGACGTCATTGTCCTGCTCCCTCTATCCTGGTGCGCGTGGTGGTGTCCGGCCGCTTTCAATCCTTCGCCCGATAGGCGTCCGGAATGACGAACACCTCGTCGGCACGGGCATAGCCGCCGTCCTTGACCTCTTCGATCAGGACCATGGTGTGCGGGCGGGCAGCCTCCGAGAAATACTCGACAAGCATCGCCGTGGTGCGATGGACGATCTCTTCCTTCTGCGCACGGCTCAGCGCGGCCTCGGGAACCTTGAAATTGACGAACGGCATGGTCTTCGCTCCAGTCGGATGATCGATTGATGAGCTGCCGGTCGGGCCGGATGCCGGTTCGGCATTTGCGCCCTGTTCAGCCGCTGCTCTCGGGAACGAAAATCGTCCGTTTTGAAAATCCGGGGTAGACCGGCAAATTAGACATCACCATTTCACCGGAGCTAACAATCGCTTGGGCCAGTCATGGATCGCATCGATGTCATGCGTCTGTTCGTCAGGATCGTCGAACGTGGGAGCTTCGCTCAGGCCGCACGGGACCTGCAGGTTCCGCGTCCGACCGCCACCCATGCGATTCAGCGCCTTGAAGCGGATCTCGGCGTCCGGCTGCTGGAACGGACGACACGGACTGTCCGGACGACGCTCGACGGCTCGCTCTACCATGAGCGCTGCCTTCGGCTCCTCGCCGATCTCGACGAGATGCAGAGCGTCTTCAGGAACGCCGAGCCCAGGGGGCCGCTCCGCGTGGACATGCAGGGAACCATCGCGCGGTTCTTCATCCTGCCGGCGCTGCCTGCGTTCATCGCGCGCTATCCGGGAATTTCACTGAACCTCAGCGAAGGCGACCGGATGGTGGACCTCATCACCGAGGGCGTCGATTGTGTCGTGCGGGCGGGCGATCTGTCCGACTCTTCCCTGATCGGGCGCCGCATCACGGTGTTCGAGCAACTGACCCTGGCCAGTCCCGCCTATCTCGACCGTCATGGCACCCCGTCGACGCCGGACGATCTCGACGGCCACCGGATGGTCGGCTATGCCGCCTCGGCGACCGGGCAATCCTATCCGATGGAGTTCAAGACGCGGGAACGGGACTGGGAGGTCCGGCTGCCTTACGACGTCGTCGTCCGCGGGGCGGAGATCTACACGGCGTCGGCGGTTGCGGGCTTGGGGTTGATACAGGTCCCGCGCTATCGCGTTGAGCACCAGATCGCCGCCGGGCAACTGGTCCCGGTCTTGGAAGCCTTCCCGCCCCCACCGATGCCGGTGTCGGTGGTCTATCCGCAGAACCGCCATCTGTCTTCGCGGATAAGAGTTTTCATCGACTGGTTGTCGGAGGTGTTCGACGATCCGCGTGGCTAGAACGGACTGGCCGCCCTGCGGGCAAGAAAAAAGCCCCCGCAGCGGTGCGGGGGCGCTTTTCGTGCTGGGGAAGCCCGCCCTTACCAGGACGTTCGCTGTCCGTCCTTACAAGGACTTTCGCTGTCCGTCCTTACCAGGACGAGGAGGAGGAGTTCCCGGCGGTGTTCGGCAGCGACTTGCGGGTCTGGCTCTGGCCCATGCCGGGCTCGTTCGGCGAAACCGTCTCGTTGTTGTCATAGGCCATGCCGCTGGCCCCGGATCCGGCCCGGCTGGAATCGTTCAGCGACTTGCGGGTCTGGCTCTGGCCCATGCCGGGCTCATTCGGCGAGACCGTCTGTTGGCTGGCGCCCGTGCTGCCGGAGGTTCCATAGCTGCTGCTGTTTTCGGAAGCACAGCCCGCAAGCATCAGGGGCACGGCGGCGGCAGCAAGGATGAGAATGCGTCGCATGTGTTCACTCCGTCCAAATGTTCCGGGAAATCCTGAAGTCCTCAGGAAGACCGATTTGAAAAGCTGGCTGCGGCGACCGCCCGCAAGACCTGTCCAGTACAACTCGATAAGGCAGCCCGGGTTCCCGGCATTCGGTCCGGGAAATGAGGTCTTCTGTGGAACCGTGGTGAAACTGGCGGTTGGGGAGGACGTAGATCACCGCTTCAAAACCCAAGCGCGGACGCTGCGGGAACCAGCGGGATGCCGCGGGGTTACAAGCGGGCGACATCAACACATGGACACCCGATGACCCTTCAGCAGTTCATGGCCTTCGCGCTGGTGGGCATCGTGGTGGCGATGCTGATCTGGAACAGGCTGCGTTTCGATGTGGTTGCGGTGCTGGCCCTGCTGGCCGGCGTGTTCCTGGGGCTGGTCCCGGCGAAGGAGGCGTTTTCCGGCTTTGCCGACGACATCGTCATCATCATCGCCTCCGCGCTGATCGTCAGCGCCGGCATCGCCCGGTCCGGCGTGATCGACGCGCTGGTGCGGCCGGTAGCGGCGAAGCTCAGCACGCCGACGCGGCAGATCGCCTTCCTGTGCGGATCGGTGGCCTTCATGTCGGCGCTGATGAAGAACATCGGCGCGCTCGCCATCTTCCTGCCGATCACCATGCAGCTGGCGCGGCGGCACCGGACGGGCGCGCACCGGGTGCTGATGCCGATGGCCTTCGCCTCGCTGATGGGCGGGCTGATGACGCTGGTCGGCACCTCCCCCAACATCATCGTCTCCCGCGTGCGGACGGAAATCGTCGGACAGCCCTTCTCGATGTTCGACTATCTGCCGGTCGGGCTGGGCATCACGGTGGTCGGGCTGCTGTTCCTGATGGTCGGCTGGCGCCTGCTGCCCCAGGACCGCAGCGGCGCGCGTTCGGCCGAGGAGACCTTCGCCGTCGAGAATTACGCCAGCGAGATGAGGCTGCCGGCCGGATCATCCTTCGTCGGCCGCACCGTCGCCGACGTCGAGGCGCTGGCGGAGGGCGAGGCGCAGGTGATCGGCCTGATCCGCGAGCGTTTCCGCCGCTATGTGCCGGACCGGCATTGGACCCTGCTGGCCGACGACGTGCTGGTGCTGGAGGGCGACGCCCCGGCCCTGCAGCGCCTTGTCCAGGGGGCGTCGCTGGAGCCGCTGGGCATCCTTGAGGGGGTGGAGGGCGAACTGCTGGCGGTTGAGGCGGTGGTGACGCCGGACTCGCCGCTGGCCGGTCATTCCGACCGGAACCTGGATTTGCGGCGCCGCTTCGGCGTCAGCCTGCTGGCGGTCAGCCGGACCGGCAAGCGGATCGCCCGGCGCCTGCACCATGTCATGTTCCGGGAGGGCGACCTGCTGCTGCTGCAGGTGCCGGCGGAGCGCTATCCCGATGCGCTGGCCGATGCCGGCCTGATCCCGCTGGCGGAACGCCGTCTGCAGATCGGCCAGCGCCGGCCGGTCTGGGTGCCGGTCGGGATCCTCGTCATCACGATGCTGGTGCTCGGATTTCATCTGGCGCCGCTGGCGGTGACCTTCCTGGCGGCTGCGGCGGCGATGGTCGTCACCGGCGTGCTGAGCGTCGAGGATGCCTATCACGCGGTGGAGTGGCCGATCATCATCCTGCTCGCCGCCTTGATCCCGGTCAGCGGCACGCTGGAGAGCACCGGCGCGACGCAGGTGATCTCCACCCTGCTGGCCGATGCGGCGCGCGGGCTGCCGGCGGTCGCCTGCGTGACGCTGATCATGGCGGCTGCGATGGCGGTGACGCCCTTCCTGAACAATGCCGCGACGGTGCTGGTGATGGCGCCCATCGGGGCCGGGGTGGCGCAGCAACTGGGGCTGAGTCCCGATCCGTTCCTGATGGCGGTGGCGGTCGGCGCCGGCAGCGATTTCCTGACGCCGATCGGCCACCAGTGCAACACGCTGGTGATGGGGCCTGGCGGCTACCGGTTCGGCGATTATCCGCGGCTGGGCGTGCCGCTGTCGCTGATCATCCTGACGCTGGGCACTTGGCTGATCGTCACGTTCTGGCCGCTGAGCGGCTGAGCGATGGCAGGGATCAAGAGAACGAGGAACACCAGGACGGGGGCTCCGTTCCCCAAACCGGAACAACGAGGAAGACGACCGTGCAGGTTTCCGAGATCATGGCGAAAGCGCTGGAGTTCATCTCGCCGGACGCCACCGTGCAGGACGCCGCGACGCTGATGGGGGAACTGGACGTCGGCGCCCTGCCGGTCGGCTCGGCCGACGATCTCGTGGGGATCCTGACCGACCGCGACATCCTGTTCCGCGTGGTGGCGGAGGGCGGCGACAACACGCGGGTGCGGGTGCGCGATGTGATGTCGAGCGCGCTGTTCACCTGCCGCGACACCGACACGCTGGCCACGGCCATGGACATCATGGGCGCCTATCACGTGCGGCGCCTGCCGGTTCTGGATGAGGGCGGGCAGGTGGTCGGCTGGCTGACGCTGAGCGACATTTCGCGCCGGCTGCTGCTGGACACCGGCACGATCCGCGATGCGCTGGGCGAACTCAGCGCCAGCGGGCAGGACGTGTGAGGGACGGCGGCCCTACAGCCGCAGTCCCATCTGCCGGTTCAGCCGGACCACCAGATCGGCGGGAAGGCCCAGGCGCTGGGCGAGATAGCGCAGGTAGGAGCGGTTGATCGGCGCGTGCTTGTCCACCGTCGCCAGTGACACGGCATAGAAGCGCGCGGCCATCCGCGGGCCGTCGATCCGGCGGATCAGTTCCTCCAGGCATTGCGGCTGCTCGACCTGCTGTTGCAGGCGGTCGCGGTCCACTTCGTCAAGGCTGCTGGTGTTGAGCCTGCTGCGGATCCGGCCGCGCTCCGTCGCGTCCAGTTCGCCGTCGGCGTGGGCGGCGGCGGCCATGGCGCGGACCAGCAGATCGGTTTCCTCCGCGTCGAAGCTGCGGAAGTCCGTCGGCGCGCGGTCGAGAAGCTGGTGGCGGTTGCGCAGATGGGCGTCCAGAATCTGGCGGGCCAGCATGGTGTGCAGCACCGGCTCGTGTCCCAGGCGCGGCTTCGCCCCGCCGGTTTCCGGCGGTACGACGGATACGGGGGCCGCAGCCGGCGCGGGCGCATTCGGCGCGCCGCCGAACAGCCGCGTCAGCAGGCTCGGCTTGGGCAGGCTTGGCTTGGCTTGGGTCATCCTGCGGCTACTCCCCGGCCGGTTGCGGTCCGCGCTGCATGGCGGTGTCGATCTGGGTCAGCAGGCGCGAGAAATCGATGGGCTTCGGGTGATAATCGTCGCAGCCCGCCTGCAGCGTCTTCTCGCGGTCGCCGGACATGGCGTGGGCGGTCAGGGCGATGATCGGGATTCCAGAGGTTTCCTGGCCTGCCTTCAGCTCGCGGGCGGCGGTCCAGCCGTCGATGACCGGCAGGTTCATGTCGAGCAGGATGACGTCCGGCCGCTCGTCGCGCGCCATGTCCACCCCCTGGCGGCCATCGAAGGCGAGAACGACGTCGAACCCGCGCCGCTTCAGACGGCGTGACAGGAAGTCCCAGATTTCCTCGTGATCCTCGACCAGCAGCAGCTTAGCCATCGGTACCTCCCGTTCCGTCCGCCTGTCCCGCTCCCTTGCCCGCTTCGGGGGGAGGGGGCCGCAGGCGTGCGATCGCTTCCTTCAACTCTTCAATCATCCCGTCCGATCCATCCTCTGCCATCGGGATGATGTCGCGGACCCGGCCGCGCAGTTCCTCAGTCTCGTCGCGCCCGATCTCCTGGGCGGCGACGACGATGACGGGGATGCGGCACCAGTCCGGGTCGCGGCACAGCGCCTTGAGGAAATCGAAGCCGTCCAGATCGGGCGTGAAGGGGTCGAGCAGGATCACGGTCGGCGTGGCGGCGGCGAGTTGGCGGAAGGCCTCCTCCTCCGTCTCGGCCTCGGCGACCTGCCAGCCGTCGCGGCCCAGTTCGGCGCCCAGCAGGGAACGGGTCTCGTCGGCTTCCATCAGGACCAGCGCCGTGCCGGGAGCCTGCCCGCTGAGGCCGCTCAGAACCCGGTGCAGGCGCTGCCAGTCCACCGGCTTGGTGAAATAGTCGGCGGCCCCCAGCGACAGGGCCAGCCCCTTTTCCCGGCGGGACGAGATGATGATGACGGGAATGTCGGCAAGGTCGGGCTCGGCCTTCAGCACCGACAGCACCGACCAGCCGTCGGTGCGCGGCATCATCACGTCCAGCAGGATGGCGCGCGGGCGGATTTGCCGGGCGATCGACAGGCCGGTCTGCCCGTCGGCGGCCAGCGCCACGCCGTAGCCCTCGCGGTGCAGGAAACGGGCGAGCAGTTCGCGCATCGCCTGTTCGTCGTCGATGATGAGGATGGTCTCGCGTGCGGCCTGCGCCGGCGGCACCTCGTCGATGCGGACCGGGTCGGACTCGGCGGAGCCGGGCAGCCGGCCATGCCGCAGGTCGGCCGGCAGGCGCAGGGTGAAGCTGGTTCCCTTGGCCGGCGCGGTGTCGATCGCGACCTCCCCGCCCAGCATGTCGGCGAAGGCCTTGGTGATCGCCAGACCCAGCCCGGTCCCGCCGAAACGGCGGGTGGTGGAGCTGTCTGCCTGCATGAAGCGTTCGAACAGCCGGCGGACTTGTTCCGCCGTCATGCCGATGCCGGTGTCGGTGACGCGGAAGACGACCATGTCGACCGGCGAGACTTCACCCGCGCCCTGCGGGCTGGGGGGCGCCCGTTCTACCGACAGGGTGACGGTGCCGTTCTCGGTGAACTTCGCGGCGTTGCTCAGCAGGTTGAACAGGCACTGGCGCACCTTCACGACGTCGGTGTGCATGCGCCCCACGTCGTCCGCCACCTCCACCGCCAGCCGGTTGCCCTTCTTCGACACCAGCGCCTCCACCGTCGCGGCGACCTCGCGCGTCAGGTCGGCGACATCGGCATCCTCGCCATGCACCTCCATCTTGCCGGCCTCGATCTTCGAGATGTCGAGGACGCCGTTGATGAGGGTCAGCAGATGGCGGGCGTTCGCCTCGATCTTCTCCAGGTCGGGCAGCATGCTGTCGACGCCGAGGTCGGCCAGTTCCTCCTCCAGCATTTCGGTGTAGCCGATGACGGCGCTGAGCGGGGTGCGCAGCTCGTGGCTCATGTTGGCGATGAACAGGCTCTTGGCCCGGTTGGCCTCCTCGGCGGCGAGGCGGGCGGCTTCCAGCTCCTCCTCCGCCCGCTTGCGCACGCTGATGTCCTGCATGGCGCCGATCATGCGCTGGGGCTGGCCGATCGGGCTGCGCAGGACGAAGCCGCGGTCGAGGATGCTGGCATAGCTGCCGTCGGCGCGGCGGAAGCGGTATTCGTCGTTCCAGCGCGTGCCGCCGCCGTCGATCACCGCATGGATGCCGGTCACCACATGGTCCTGGTCGTCGGGGTGGATGTGGTCCATCCACCAGGAGGCCGAGGTTTCCGACACGTCCTCGCCATAACCAAAGAGGGTGCGCACCGCCTCGTTCCAATGGATGCGGTCGGACGACAGGTTCCAGTCCCAGATGGCGTCGTTGGTCGCCTGGGCCGCCAGCCGGTAGCGTTCCTCCGTCTCGCGCAGCGCCTCCTCGGCCCGGCGGCGGGTGGTGATGTCGGTGTGGACGCCGACCCATTCCTGGACGGTGCCGCCGGCGTCCAGCAGCGGCACGGCGCGGACCAGCATGTCGCGATAGACGCCGTCGTAGCGGCGCAGGCGGTGTTCGGCCTTGTAGACGGTTTTCCCCGCCCGCGCGGCGCGCCAGGCCTCCGAGGTGTGGGGGCGGTCGTCGGGATGGATGGCCTCGACCCAGCCGGTGCCCTTCAGCTCATCGAAGGTCTGGCCGGTGAAGCTGCTCCAGCTCGGCTGCGGGGTCTCGAAGCGGCCGGCGCCGGAGGTGCTCCAGACGATGGCGGCGGTCGCCTCGACCAGTGAGCGGAAGCGGGCCTCGCTGAGGCGCAGCTTTTCCTCCGCCCGCTTGGCGTCGGTGGTGTCCCAGGTGACGCCGATCAGGGTCAGGCTGCGTTCCGGCGTGCCGTCGGTCACCACGCCGCGCGCCACCGCCCAGCGGACCTCGCCCGACGGCAGCAGGATGCGGAATTCGGCGTCATATTCGCCGCGCCGCCGCCGGGCGGTGTCGATGATCTGGCCGATCCGCGGCTGGTCGTCGGGATGGACGCGGCCGGTCACGTCCTGCCCGCGGATCGGCTCGTCCGCCGTGAAGTCGAAGATCTCGCGCAGCCGGGGATCGGCCTCGATGCGGTCGTCCTCCAGGTTCCAGGACCAGGCACCGATCCGCGCGGCGCGGAGCGCCAGTTGGAGGCGGCGCTCCGCCTCCATCACGCGGGATTCGGCCCGGCGCTGTTCGGTGACGTCGGTGTTGGTGCCGAGCCAGCGCAGGATGCGCCCGTCGCGGTCGCGCACCGGCACGGCGCGGGACAGGAACCAGCGGTATTGGCCGTCCTTGCCGCGCAGGGGGAAGGTGTCCTCCCACGGTTCCCCCGCCCCGATTGCGCGGAAGAAGCCGTCCGACGCGCGCTCGACATGGTCGGGATGATGGACGCTCCGCCAGTTCCAACCTTCCGTCTCGCCCGTCTCGGCCCCGGTGAACTCGTACCAGCGCCGGTTGTACCAGTAGACGGCGCCGTTGGCGTCGGCCATCCAGGTCAGCTGCGGGATCAGGTCGGCGAGGCTGCGGAACTGGACTTCGTTCTCGCGCAGAAGCATCTCGGTGCGGCCTCGCTCGGCGGCGTCGCGGGCGCGGTCGATGGCGGCACCGAGCAGGGTGGCGACCCCCTGGAGGAAGGCGGCGTCGGCGGCGTCGAAGCGGCCGTCGCGCCGGCTGTCGACCTCCAGCACGCCGAAGGGCTCGCCCTCGCCACGGATGATGACGTTGATGGCGCGCTTGACCCCATGTTCGGCCAGAAGGTCGGGGCAGCGGAAGCGGGACTCAAGGCTGAGATCGTTGGAGATCACCGGCTCGCCGGTCTTCAGCGCGTAGCCGGCGGGGCAGGCGAGGTCGGTGCCGAGCGACCGATGCCCGACCACGCCGGGGTTCCAGCCGACGCCGGCGCGGACCAGCAGGCGTTCGGCGCCGTCCGGATCCTCCAGCCATTCCAGGGCCTTGCACAGTTCGGCCTCCAGCCCTTCGGCGCAGAGCGCAGTCGCCTGTTGCAGCAGGGTGTCGATGTCGGCGCTTTTCAGGGCGGCGATGCCGAAGCGGGCCAGCAGGTCCTGCTGCCTCTCCCTGCGGGCGAGACGTTCGGCGAGGTGGCTGTCGGATTGGGCGATCCGGGCGGAGGGCCGGGCGGAGGGTCTGGCGGGGGGCATGAACCATGTACGGGCGGGGAGCGACGGCACTTGAACAGCCGGCAGCGGGATTCGTCCGCTCCGGCGTGGCGGATTACCGCTGTAGACCCGCAAGATCGCAGGAGGGCCACGCCCCGATGGGGCAGGTCGCCATTCCTCCGATGCGGTATGACCAGTGAGCGGGGGGTACGAATGACCGGCGGCGCTGTTGACTGGTCGCGGGGGTGGTATGGCTGCCGGCCGCCCCAGAGAAGCCTTGCCCCCACCTGGAGTATCTGAGGAATGGCTCGTGTCACCGTCGAGGATTGCGTCCTTCTCATCCCCAATCGTTTCGATCTGGTGATGATGGCGGCGCAGCGTGCCCGCCAGATCGCCGGCGGTGCGCCGCTGTCGATCGACCGCGACAACGACAAGAACCCGGTCGTCGCCCTTCGCGAGATCGCGGACAAGACGCTGTCGCTGCCCGACCTGCGCGAAAATCTGATCCGCGGGCACCAGAAGGTGGTCGAGACCGATGAACCCGAGGAGGAGATCGTCGAGCTGATGGCGGACGAGAACAGCTGGATGCACACCAGCGACACCTCGCTCGCCGACGAGGACAGCATGAGCGACGCCGAGGAGGACATCACCGAGGACGACGATATGGCTTCGGAGATGGACCGGAAGCCGGGTGCGGCCTTCGGCATGACGGAGGACGACGTGGTCGGCGACGATGCCGACGGGGATGTTGGTCCTTAAATATATTGGCCCGTAATTCGGGAGCGCAGGGACAGCGCCGGGACCGATGGTCCGGCTCCGGTGTTATACCTGCGCGCTGCGGCGAACGGATCGGCCGGCGCTCGTCCTCACCCGCCCTTCCACCGCAGTCAGGTTCTGCCCACATCATGGATCAAGCAACCGCCTGGGTGGCCCCGTCGCCCGTCCCGCCAGCCCTGTCGCGCCCGCTTTCCCGTGAGGGCGTCAGGCTGGTGCCTGCGACCGTCTGCACCGGAACCGCGATGGCCGAGCGGGAGGAGACGGTCATCGACGAGGTGCCGGTCGGGCTGGTCTATGCCGGCGACCTCTTCTCCGTCATGCTGGCGACCCCGACCGACCTTGAGGATTTCGCCACCGGCTTCTCGCTGAGCGAAGGAATCGTCGGCAGTGCCGAGGAACTGGCCGTCACCGCCATCGACGAGGTGACGGACGGCGTGCGCATCCGCATTGAACTGCCGGTGGAACGGCTGGCCGCATTGCTGCGGCGAAAGCGCAACCTGATGGGCGGCTCCGGCTGTGGCCGTTGCGGAACCGACAGCTTCGCGGAGGCGCTGCGGCCGCTCGACCCCGTCCGCTCCACCGCCCGCATCGCGCCCGACGCCATCCGCCGCGCCATGGCGGCCTTGCCGTCAGGTCAGCGGCTGAACCGGGAGACCGGGGCCGTCCATGCCGCCGGCTTTGCCCGTCCGGACGGGCAACTGGTCGCCGTGCGTGAGGATGTCGGGCGGCACAATGCGCTCGACAAGCTGATCGGCGCGCTGGCCCGCAGCGGTGTCGATCCGGCCGGCGGCTTCGTCGTGGTGTCGAGCCGATGCTCCTTCGAGATGGTCCACAAGACGGCGGCGGCCGGCATCCCGCTGATCGCCGCCATCTCCGCCCCGACATCGCTGTGCGTCGGCTTCGCCGAGGCGGTGGGCGTGGGGGTGGTCGCCTATGTGCGTGACGGCCGCTTCACCGTCTATGCGGCACCCTCGCGGGTGCTGACGCCGGCGTGATCTCCACCCGGGCGGAGCCGCGGCGATCTGCCGCCGGCTGGGAGTCTGGACATCGGCCTTGCGCGGGCGGACCATCTCCGCATCCGCTGCCAAGCGCACGGGACCGGCCGTTGTTGCCCTCCCGCCGCAGGCATCGCCTGCCTGCCTGACAGCGGCACGGAGGAGAGCACATGTCCATGGACAAGGAAGTGATCGTCGCGGCACTGCGTCACGCGGCGAGCCTGCACGAAGGCACCTATCGGCCCGACCGGGCGCGCACGCCCTTCGTGTCGCACCTGTCGGAAACGGCGGAACTGGTGGCGCAGGCCGGTGGCAGCCCGGCCGAGGTCGCCGCGGCCTGGCTGCATGATGCCGTCGAGGACGGGCTGACCACCGTCGCCGATCTGGCCGAGCGGTTCGGCCGGGAGGTCGCCGACCTCGTCGCGGCGGTCAGCGACGCGCCGGAGGATGTCGGCAAGGCGATTTTCGAGCGCAAGGCGATCCAGGCCGCCCGGCTCGCCGCCGCGCCGGAGGGCGCCAAGCGCATCAAGCTGGCCGAGCAGATCTCGATCCTGCAGGCGCTGGCGGTCGAACGCCCGCTGTCGTGGAGCGTCGAGCGGGCCCAGGCCTATGTCGAAGGCTCCCGCCTCGTCGCCGAAGCCTGCGCCGCCGCCAGCCCGCTGCTGGCGGAACGCTACGCCGCCGCGCTTGCCGGGGCGACGCGCTGACGGCATCCAGGGCAGACGGTGTTCAGGTCAGGCGGCGGTCAGGTCAGAGCGCCGACGAGCGCCACAGCCAGACCAGACCGGCGACCGCCCCGGCCGCCAGCAGGACCAGCACCAGGATGATGGCAAGCGCGGTGCGGCGGTCCTTGGCCTCGCGCTGCTCCGCCTCGCGCCGCTTCTTCAGCAGAAATTGCTGCTCCGGGCTTAGGAAGCGGCCGGCGGCGGCATCGGCGGTGGGCACGTAGCGCACCCGGCCGCGAGCCTTGGCCGTCTTGGCCGCCGTCGCCGCAGTCCCTCTCACGGCGGTCGTCAAACCACCTTGGGACGGCCGGCCCGTGTTGATCGGCTCCGCCGCCGCACCGCGAACCGCGGTCGCCTGCCGGCCCTTGCGCTTGCGTGGCAGCTTTCGCCGTCTGGTCGTCATGCCTCTTCCCCGCTCTCGATCCTTCACCGCGGCGGGGAGCATAGCCGCCCCGCCCGCCCGGTGCAGCCAATCACAAGATGATCTCCGGAAAGTCACATAGGCTCATGCCAATGGGCGCATGCCAACCGGATTTCCGCGTCCATCCTCCTGCGGCCAACCGGCGCATGCTCCAATGGTTTGTGGCGCAAGCGTGAATACTAGTATACCACTTTCATGGTCCGCCATCTCCTGGGCGGGCATAACCGCAATCGGTTGGGAGGGTCACGATGCTCAAGAAGAACGTCTTCAAATCCGGCCATATCCGCTCGCGCCGCCGTCTGCTCGCATCCGCCGCCGCCGGGCTGGCCGCGGCCGCCGTCATCGCGCCGCTGACCGACGCACGTGCCGACGACGACCCGCAGCAGGTGGAGAAGGCGGTGAACGCGCTCCGCGACGCCATGATGGCCGGCGACGGCGCCACCCTGCGGGCGATGACGATGGACCAGCTGACCTATGGACATTCGAACAGCCGGCTGGAGGATAAGGCGGCCTTCGTCGCCAGCCTGGACGGCAAGAGCGCGTTCAAGGCGCTCGACCTCAGCGACCATTCGATCCAGGTGATCGGCGATGTCGCCGTTGCCCGTCACACCTTCGATTCGGTCAACAACCTGCCGGACGGCAAGACCAACACCGCCCATATCCGGGTGCTGCAAGTCTGGAAGAAAACCGACGGACGCTGGAAGCTGCTGGCCCGCCAGGCATCCCCGCTTCCGGCCGCCTGACGGGGCCGTCTGCCGCCTCCTTCCTTCGTGGTGGGAGGCGGCAGGGCGACGCTCCAGGACGCCGTCGGCAGGCCGTTCGCCGCCAGCCGGCCTCTAGCGCATGCAATTTCCGACGATCTGGTAGCAGAGCGTGGGATCGCGCCGGTCGTTGTAGCGGACGGCGGTGACCTGCCCGCCATGCAGTTCGAAGGTGGCTTCGCAGCTGTAGGTGCGGGACCAGGTGGTCACGTCGGGCTCCCACAGCATCGGGCCGCGCGGGCCGAGCCAGGGGCTGGGCTCCCAATCCACATCGCGGTCGACCAGCGTCTGCCGGCGGGTATAGACCAGATACTCCGCATCGCCGGCGACGGCCGACCGTTCCGGCACCCCGGCACAGGACAGCAGGCTGGCCTTGCTCATGCCGACCATCGCAACGGGTGCGCGCAATGCCAGCTCCGCCTGCGGGTTGGCGCAGGAACTCGCCAGAAGGGCGACGACGGCGAGGCATCCGCCGCGCAAGGCCCAAATCGTCGGATGCCGGCTGTTGGCCATCTCTGGTCCTCCGCGACAGCGCGCAAACAAATGCTACCTTCCCTCAGATAAAGCGTCCTTTCAGATGCACAACGGCGATCAGCCGAGAACCGTGTCGTAAAGCAGCTTCAGGTTCAGCACGACGATGACCCCGGCGACGATCCAGGACAGACCGGCGACCCAGCCCGGAACGGCGAAGCGGCCCATCTTGCCGCGGTCGGTGACGAAGCGGACCAGCGGGATGACGGCGAAGGGAAGCTGCATCGACAGCACGACCTGGCTGAACACCAGCAGCTGCGCCGTGCCGCTTTCGCCATAGAGCGCCGTCACCACCACCACCGGGATGATGGCCAGCCCGCGGGTCAGCAGCCGGCGGGCCCAGTGCGGCAGGCGCAGCCGCAGGAACCCCTCCATCACGATCTGCCCGGCCAGCGTCGCCGTCACGGTGGAGTTGAGGCCCGACGCCAGCAGCGCCACGGCGAAGAGGGTGGAAGCGATGCCGAGACCGAGCAGCGGCGACAGCAGCTCGAACGCCTCGCCGATCTCCGCCACTTCGGTATGGCCGCTGCCGTGGAAGACGCTGGCGGCCAGGATCAGGATGGCGGCGTTGACGAACAGGGCCAGCATCAGCGCGATGGTGCTGTCGACCGTGGCCCAGGTGATGGCGTCGCGCCGCCCCTCCTCCGTCCGCGGATAGGCGCGGGTCTGCACGATGGAGGAGTGGAGGTACAGGTTGTGCGGCATCACGGTGGCGCCCAGGATGCCGATGGCGACATAGAGCATGCCGGGGTTGGTCACCACCTCCGTCGTGGGCACGAAGCCGTGCAGCACGGCGGCGACCGGCGGGGCGGCTGCGATGATCTGCACCAGGAAGCAGCCGGCGATGACCGTCAGCAGGGCCACCACGAAGGCCTCCAGATAGCGGAAGCCCCGCTGCATCAGCAGAAGCACCAGGAAGGCGTCGAGCGCGGTGATCAGGGCGCCGCCGATCAGCGGGATGCCGAACAGCAGGTTCAGCGCGATGGCGGTGCCGATCACCTCGGCAAGGTCGCAGGCGATGATCGCCGCCTCGCACGCCACCCACAGCGTCAGGTTGATCGGACGCGGGTAATGGTCGCGGCAGGCCTGCGCCAGATCGCGCCCGGTGACGATGCCCAGCCGCGCCGCCAGCGACTGCAGCAGGATCGCCATCAGGTTGGACAGCATGATGACCGACAGCAGCGTATAGCCGAACTGCGACCCGCCGGCGAGATCGGTCGCCCAGTTGCCGGGGTCCATGTAGCCGACCGACACCATGTAGCCCGGCCCGGCGAAGGCCAGCAGCCGGCGCAGCCACAGGCCTCCCTGCGGCACCGCGATGGAGGCATGGACCTCCGGCAGGCTTGGCCGGCCGTCCCCGTCCTGGCTGGAGTATCTCCAGGCGCTGGGGGGCGGCACGGCGGCTTCGGCTTCCGACATCGGCGTGTGGCTCCCGGCCGCATTGCAAACTGGTATCAATCAAGTATGTACCGGGACATCGAGTATGCAAGATGCTATACTTTCCGGAACCAAACTTTTCCGGGGGGCGAAGCGTGACAGTCAGGGGAGGCGATGCATCCGCGCCCGCCGAGACGGCGCTGCCCGATGCCGAACTCCATGCCGAGGGCTTCCGCAAGACGCGGGAGGCGCAGCGCTCCGCGCTGGCCGAGGATTATGTGGAGTTGATCGCCGATTTGATCGAAAGCGGGCAGGAGGCGCGGCAGGTCGACATCGCTGCGCGGCTGGGGGTGGCGCAACCGACCGTCGCCCGCATGCTGGACCGGCTGGCGGCCGACGGGCTGGTCTACCGCAAGCCGTACCGCGCCGTGTTCCTGACCGACGCCGGCCGGCGGATCGCCGAGGAAAGCCGGGAGCGTCACCAGACGGTGGTGGCCTTCCTCCGTTCCCTCGGCGTCAGCGCCGACACCGCGCGGATCGATGCCGAGGGCATCGAGCACCATGTCAGCGCCGAGACGCTGGACGCCTTCCGCCGGGCGCTGGCGAAGGGCGGTTGACCCGTCAGTGCGTTCCGCAGGAGTTGCCGGGGCGCTTACGGGGTAGGGCCGCGTCGCAGCCACAGCATCCTCCGCCGCAGCCGCCCGCCTGTGAGGGGACCGGCCGCCCGGCCAGACGGCGCAGACGGTTGCGCAAGGATGCCGGCAGCAGGATGGTCCAGGTCACCCAGACGAAGGCGGCGGCGACGATCAGCCCAACGATGAGGCTTTCCATCATGACTCAGCCTCCCAGCAGGGCCGTGGAGAGCCGGAAGGTGACGAAGGCCGCACCATAGGCCAGCGCCGTCATGTAGCCGATCATCACCAGCATCCAGAACCAGCTGTTGGTCTCCCGCTTCACCACCGACAGGGTGGAGACGCATTGCGGGGCGAAGACGAACCACGCGAGCAGGGACAGGGCGGTCGGCAGGCTCCAATCCGCCGCCAGCACGCCGGCCAGCGAACCGGACAGCGCGTCTCCCGTCTCGCTCAGCGCATAGACGGTGCCGAGGGCGGCCACCGCCACCTCGCGCGCCGCCATGCCCGGCACCAGGGCGATGGCGATCTGCCAGGTGAAGCCGATGGGGGCGAGCAGCGGGGCCAGCGCATGGCCGAGCATCCCGGCGAAGCTGTAATCGATGGCCGGCCCGATCGCTCCGTCCGGCGCCGCCGGGAAGCTGCCGAGGAACCACAGCAGGATCATGATGGCGAAGATCACCGTGCCGGCGCGGGCCAGGAAGATGCGCGTCCGCTCCAACAGGCCCAGCAGGATGTCGCGCGGGCTGGGCAGCCGGTAGGATGGCAGCTCCATCAGCAGCGGCTCGCGGGCGCCCTTGAAGATCGTGCGCTTCAGCACGAAGGCGACCGCCAGCGCCGACAGGATGCCGGCGGCATAGAGGGTGAACATCACCAGCCCCTGCAGCCCGATCATGCCGCCGGCCACCGTCCGGTTGGGGACGAACGCGGCGATGATGAGCGTGTAGACCGGCAGGCGGGCCGAGCAGGTCATCAGTGGGGCGATCATGATGGTCGCCAGCCGGTCGGCGCGGTTCTCGATGGTGCGGGCGGCCATGATGCCGGGAACCGCGCAGGCGAAGCTGGACAGCAGCGGGATGAAGGCCCGGCCATGCAGCCCGACCCCGCCCATCAGCCGGTCGAGAAGGAAGGCAGCCCGTGCCATGTAGCCGGTGGATTCCAGCATCAGGATGAAGAAGAACAGCACCAGGATCTGCGGCAGGAAGATCAGCACGCTGCCCACCCCGGCGATGATGCCGTCGGTGATCAGGCTTTTCAGCATGCCGTCCGGCAGGGCGGCACCGGCGGTGGCCTGCACCCAGCCCAACGCGCCGTCGATCATGTCCATCGGCACGGCGGCCCAGGCGAACACCGCCTGGAACATCAGGAACAGCACCAGCAACAGGAAGGGCAGGCCGACCGCCGGATGCAGCAGGGCCGCGTCGATACGTCGGGTGGCGAGCGACGGCTTTCCGGCATCCTGAAGGGCGGCGGCCAGGATGCTCTCGACTTCCTGGTGATAGGCGCGCAATTCCCGCGCCGAGGGTTCGCTCCAGCCGCAGGGCGCGGCGGCGAGATCGGTCGTCATCGCCATCATGCTGCGGTCGATCTGGTCGAGCAGCCCGCTCACCCCGCTGCGTTTGACCGCCACCGTCGGCACCACCGGGACGCCCAGCGCCGCCGACAGGGCCGCTGCATCGACACGGCAGCCGCGCGCCTCCGCCACGTCCATCATGTTGAGCGCGAGGATGATCGGCCGGCCGAGCTTCTTAAGCTCCAGCACCAGCCGCAGATGCAGGCGCAGGTTGGTGGCGTCGGCGACGCAGACCATCGCGTCGGGTGGGGCCTCGTGCTGGAAGCGGCCGAGCACCACGTCGCGCGTCACCTCCTCGTCGGGGGAGCGGGCGCGCAGGCTGTAGGTTCCGGGCAGATCGACGATCTGCACGCGGGTGCCGGCAGGGCTGAGGAATTCGCCGACCTTGCGCTCGACCGTCACGCCGGGATAGTTCGCCACCTTCTGGCGGGCGCCGGTCAGGGCGTTGAACAGGGCGGTCTTGCCGCAGTTGGGATTGCCGACCAGCGCGATGCGCGGCGGCACGGCCAGAAGCGCAGGATTGGAGAGAACGGTATCGGACATCGCGGAAACCCTTCCGCTGGAAGAGGAGGCGACGGCTCAGGCGAGCGTCACCAGAACGGCGTGCGCCTCCGCCCGGCGCAGGGCCAGGGTGTGGTCGTCGATGCGCACGGCAAGCGGATCGGCGCCGGGGAATCCCTCATGCAGGATTTCCACGCGGGCGCCTTCGATCAGGCCCATCTCGATCATGCGGCGTTCCAGTTCGCCGGGCGGCAGCGGGGTGACGACGGCGGCCTCGTCGAGGCCGGTCACCACCGCGCGCTGACCCTTGCGCAACGCGCCGAGACGGCAGCTGTCGCCGCTGGCCGGAGGGTCGGCGGAGCCACTGGGCATCCGGCCGGGTGCTTGGTCGGGAACCAGACGGGTAGCGGGGGAGGGAGTGGCATCGCGAATGGAGGCGGGCAACGGCGGAGTCATCGGAAAACACCTATCGGCAGCACGCCGCGGAGGACGTGCGGATCAGCGGCTATGGCCGCCGACACCATATTGATGCGAATAATTTTCATTTGCGATGTGACGAAGCGCCGCGGAGCCCGCTTGCCGGGCGGGGAGGAGACTGCCCGATCCCGATGGAGAACAATTTTCTTTATTTTCCCGCCGGGCAGAGTGCTGGCTTTTGACGTTTCGCCTCCCTCCAACTCGCATGTCATATGAAGATCTGACAGGTAGACCAATTCGAAATAGCAACGCCCAAGCTTTGCTGCACTGCAACCAAGGTGTGTATTGGTTTGTCCGGGATCGCAAATTTTTAGGTTAAGGATGACCGCTCCGCCTCTAGCAGGGTCAAAAAGCCGTAGAAAACCATACAATACCCGGTCATTTGAAAATAAATCGCCGTATTTTCCCAAGCATTTTTTATATCAGTACCGCCAACCGACTACATACTGACGTATGCAGCCGCCAAGCGAAAACTTTTATTTCCGATGCAATTTCGGTTTACCAATTCTTTGGAGTTAGGATTTAGCCTCCGAAGCACTTCTTCGCAGCGGTTGTGTGTCTGGAGCCAATGATGCAACCAAATTCGGTCGCATGTCCGCCTGTGACTCTGCCTGTTCTGACGATAACTGGAATTTGTCTGTTTTCTTTTTTGATTTGTGAAAAATTTTACGGAACTGTTGGGCTGGAGCCTTCTTCTCCTGCCGCACAGGTTGTGATGACTGCCGCACGCAACCATGTGGCGGCCGTTGCAGCTGTGATTTCAGCGGCGTTTGCGGCTGCCGGGCTGCTGCTGCCATCACTGTTGCGCGCGGCCGGCGCCACGCCCTTGCGGGCGCTGACGGTGGTGGCGGCAGCGATGCTGGCATGTGGTGCCGGGACCCTGCCGCGGCTCGCGGGTCTGCTGCCCTCTGAGGCGGTGCACGGCTTCTTCTATGACGGGGCCGTGCTGTTGGTCGTCTGCCTTCTTCTGGCGTTCGAAGGATTGCTCCTGCTCGCCGCCCGGCCGTGCCGACGGGATGCGGAACCGGCATCTGCGGTGGGTGCCATCCGCGCCGCCCTGTTCCTGTTCATGCTGGCTGAGGAATTGTCGCGATCCTTCCTGCCGCTTTACGCGCGTGAACTCTACACGCCTGTTCCCGGCCTGTCGGAGACCCTGATGATGGGCCTGCCGATCGGTCTGTTCATGCTCCTGGTCGCCGTCTTCACGCCCTTTGCCGGCGCCTGGGCCGACCGGTTCGGCTGCCGCCGCACGCTGCTGCTCGGCACCTTGCCGGCGGTGGCGGGGTTTGCCGGGACGGCGATGGCCGGGTCGCTGGCGGAACTGCTGCTGTGGCGCAGTGCCTGCGCGCTCGGCTATGCGGTGATGTTCATCGGCGCGCAGGGCTTCGTCGCCCGCCATACCCCGGCGGACCGGCGGGCGCGCGGCATGGCGC